>JBAWYZ010000087.1:0-8978 GCA_037143255.1 Leptolinea sp.
TGGTTTCCCAGCACCATAGCATGGCCTTGCAACGAAACGATTACCTGTCCGTTATCCTGTACATGGGAAGTTATGCCAATCAGTTGCGATAATTGGTCCAGCAAACGGTCTCGTTCATCCAGTTGAGCATTTGGCTGGGTCTTCGCGCCCTGTGACCGGCCAATTTCAGCATTCAGTTCGCCGATTTGTTTGGTGATATTGTTAATATCATCCACCCGTTGGGTCAAAGCCAGATCTTGATCTTGTTGAATTTGGATCAACCGAAGCGCCCGATTGTTAAAAGCCTCAGTCATGGATTGCGTACGCTCCAAAAGATCATCCCGAAGCGCCCCTATATCCGGATCGGTTGCGACAGTCTGCCAGCCGTTGAAAAATTCATTCATGCGCTGAGCAATACCATCCGAAGAAGTATCCGCCAGACTGATCTCAACTTCGGTTAGCATGCTGGTCATCATATTGAATTTTGAGTTTTCCCCCATCTGACTGCGATAGCGGGTATCGTAAAATTCAAGGCTGAAGCGTTGGATGCGGTCAACATATACACCAGTTCCAATGTTTTGTTGGCCGGCTGAACTGGTAAAAGCCATACTTCTAACCGGGAAGCCGGCTTTCATAATCGCCTCTTGCCGGTGATAGCCTTTGGTGTTGGCATTGGCAACATTGTTCTGTGTAATTTCAAGCGCTGTTTGTTGCGCCAGTAAAGCCTGTAATGCTACTTGTATACCAGAAAATCCAGTCATCTCTTACCTCCTCCTTAACCGCGCTGATCCATGCCATAACTGGCAGGAGGTAGATTTCCATTAGTAGTCGCCCCGGAAGGCTGGTAAAAACTTGGGGAAGAATACAGGGTAACCAGGTATTCCTGCAGCGCGGTTATGCGCTCCAGATTCATTTCAGCAAGGGCATGGTTAGCCCGGTTTAATTCCCGTATTTTGCTTTGCAACGCATAAATGCCTTCTTGTAGGCGGTAAATGCGCTCAGAAACGGTCAATTGTAGGCGATGAAGTAAATCGGTAAGATTAGTTACGCCCTCGTTTGAACCGCTGGTTTGGGCCAGCTTTTCCATTTGAGACCGGCGCGATTCTTCGCCACTTCCCAATTCATCCAGCAGGCTTTCCTTTTGCTCAATTAGATTGCTTAAAGTGTCGGCATCTTTTTGAATTAATGCCTGCCGTTCCTGCTGCAAAACAGTCAATAATGACTGACAAACTCTGAACTCATTTACCATGACCGCTTCCATAGCGCTCATGATTTCATGCGGTGTCTCTTTGGGTGCCTGGATTAACATGCTTCCTCCATTCAGGCCGCCCGGTGCAAAAAATCTTCTGCTGGATATTATCCAGCAGACTTTACTTCAAGCCCGGTAGGCCACTCATCCGTTTGGCCAGTTCATCGTAATTTACCTGATACTGTCCATCCAGGATTTCTTTGCGAAGAACCTCGACCTTTTCCATGCGGACTTCCGGAGTGCCTTCCGCTTTTGATAAAGCTTTGGAAAGCAATTGTGCTTGATCCGAAAGAATTGCATGGTCTTTCTCGGTAGTCCGGGCAGCCGGAGCGGACACGTTTTTCTGCTGTTGAGCTCGCTCAACTGAGGCAACATTCTCAGTTTTTGCTTGATTTACATTTAATGCAGAATTAGGTTCGATTTTCATAGTTTCCTTTACCTCCGGGATCGCTTATTCGGCTGCTCTTATTATCGGCACCGGTGGCAAAAACTTTATCCCTGGCGCATACGAATTGCCAAAGAGATCATTTCATCCGTCTTTTGGAGCGCTTTGGATGCTGAATCAAAGCCGCGCTGGGTACGAATCAGGTGGGTTAATTCTTCTGTCATGTTGACATTTGACTCCTCCATTGCATAACCGCGAATTTGACCAAAATCTTTTGAGCCTGGGACACCCGCGGTTGCTGTTCCGGATGCCTTTGATTCCAGCCAGATGTTTGAACCAAAACTCTCAAGTCCGGTTGGATTGTTGAAGGTACTTAGTTTGACGCTGCCAATATCTCTCCAAACTCTTTCCATTTTGTATTCGGTGATTTTATTCGGATCCTCACCATACTCATATTTTACAAGCCCATCAGCCCTGGCTTTAATGGTTCCATTCAGGTCAACATTGACTAGGTCCGCATCCTTTGGAACTGTTCCAACCCAATCCAGTTTATTCCCTTCTGGTGTAATGATAGAGCCGGCATTATCCAGACTGAAATTGCCTGCCCGGGTATATCCGGTTTTTCCGTCTGGTAATTTGATGGCAAAATAGCCTTCGCCTTCAATGCCCCAATCCAACGGGTTATCAGAAATACTAAGAACGCCCTGGCTGGTATCTGCCTGGCTGCTGACGGATGCCGTCCCGCTGATCATTTTCCCGTTGAGTAATTCCTGGAAATTAGTCCGGGTTTGCTTGAATCCTTTCGTATGGATATTGGCCAGGTTATTAGAAATCCCGTCCATATCCAGTTGGCGCGCCATCATTCCATTCCGCGCCAGGTGATATAAGCCTCCAAATGATAATGACATTATCGTCCTCCTTTACAATCGGCCAAGAGTGTTGATAGACCTACCCAATAATTCATCCTGAGTTTGCACAAGCCTTTGGGCAGCTTCGTAGGCCCGGCTGGTCTGAATCATTTGCGTCATGATCTGGGTAAGGTCGGCATTGGCAGTTTCCACCGCACCCTGAACCACCTGACATTTCGTGCTTCCTGTTTGAGCGCCAGTTCCGGTGAAACTATTCGGACCATCCCGGGTCAGGGTTTCTTCGGGCTTTTCAAAAAACGCGATGCCTAACTTAGCCACATTGACACCGTTCACAGCAATCTGGCCGTCGGGGCCAATGCTGATATCACCTTTCGGCAGGGTGATATTTCCACCGCCTTCTGCCATCACCTTGTTGCCATCAACTGTCGTCAGAATGCCTGTAGCGTCTTTGATGAACCGTCCGTCTTTGGTAAAGCGTTCACCAGCCGTGGTCGAAATGCGGAAGTAACCACTCCCCTCAATGGCCACATCCAGCGGCCGGCTGGTTAGTTGAAGCGCACCCTGGCTGAAATCTGTTTTCTCGCCGCCAGTCATCACGCCCAGTCCGAGGTCACCCACCCGGGATATCTTGTTGAATCCGCGGCTTTGCAACACCGCCGGTAATCCCGGCGAAGAGGATGACTGATTCGGCATTGAAACCGGTGTCTCCATGAAATCATCCATTGAAACCAGTATTTGCTTAAAACCCGGGGTATCAAGGTTATCAATATTGTGGGTTAATGCCATCTGACGCTGCATTCCAGCCACCATGGCAGATGCAGCCGCATAGAAGCCTTTTATCATGTGATCCTCCTACTGTTTGAATTCGCCAGGTTGACTACCATGCGGATCTCATCCCTCGTGATACCCATCTGACGGGCAATATCCACATCGTTCATTCCGCCGGATGCCATGGCCGTAATCACCTGGTTTCGCTCTTTAGCATCCGTCAGGCTGTTGGACGCGGTATTCTTTTGTACGGCCAGCAAGCTTTTGAAATCATCCTGAGCCAGAATACCGGTAGGCTGAGCCGAGGTTGGGGCGGATGCTCTCTGCTGCGTTACCAGGGTTTTTAATTGGTCAACAACCGGAGAGAGTTTCTCGGCCTGTTGTTGGCTGCCCCTTAAACGAGCAGTCTCGCGGGCTAATTGCATCAGGTTGTATGTGTCACTCAATAAATTGTTTTGAATTTTATCCATAGTTCCCTCCCAACTTACCGGTAGCGGTCAATCATCGTTCGAACCGGTGGTTGCGTTGCTCCATTCCTGGTTTCTTTTTTGGTCGAGCGTTTTTTGGGGCTATTAGCTGGATCACTGTTCAACAATGATTGCAGACTGACTACCGCCCGCCCATGTATTTGACACACGCGTGATTCTGAAACATCCAGTGTTTTCCCGATTTCTTTGAAAGTCAATTCATCAAAATAGTACAGAGAAAGCACCAGTTGATCGCGTTCGGGTAATTCTTTAATGGCTTGAGCAAGTTTGGCTTGCATATCCTTTTCTTCATACAAATCAGATGGATTTTCCTGCTGTTCATCCATCAGCCATTCATGCATGGAAGAATCTAAATCCTCGCTGCCTATCTTATTGGATGTTTCATCCAATGAAATAACCACCCGACTTGAATCCATTTGGATTTGCTGTAATTCATCAAGGCCAATGTTCATAAATCTGGCCAGTTCTTCATCCGTAGGCAGGCGGTGAAGTTGACGTTCCTGTTCGAGCATGGCGCCCTGCATAGCCCGTACCTTTTGACGCGCTAGCCGCGGGAGCCAATCCAGATCGCGCAAATAGTCCAACACTTTACTGCGGATCTTCAGGGTGGCATAGGTGCTCATGCGGGTACCAAATGCCGGGTCGTAATGGTCAACGGCTTCAATTAGTCCCAACATTCCCTGACTGACCAGATCAGCATATTCAATACCGCCAAATGGATTGAGACCCAATCGGCCAAGCACAAAGTGGATGAGCGATACATAGCGTAATATCAACTCATCTCTCAGCTCGGGGCTGTGAGTAATGAGGAATTCCTCAATCATCTCAACATCAGGTCTTTTTGCTTCCATGGCAATTATCAGGCGTTAGCTTCCAAATCTCCGGTTGATTCTTGCAGAGCTGCTGCTGCCGCTTCATTTCTCTGGATTGAATTCATCCAATCATTTACAGTTGCTTCCACAAAAAAACGCCCCATCAACCAATTCAGCAAGAAAGCCGGAATTCCGATGCCCAGAATGGCGGTGACTGTGCGAATGAAGATTGTCAGCAAATCTGCCTGGGCAATAATGGAAAGAATGGCCGTTGCACCGGCCACAACCACCACGAGAATTTGCGTAACGGTTAGGCTGATCTCAACCAGTAGTGGCAGCCTGGCAGTATGGCTGGCCGGACCGGGTAGGGAAACTGTCATACTTTTTTCCATACGACTCCTTAATCAAACCTTTCAGTAAATAAAGCCTGTACCAGTCGGGAAGAAGCTGCCGGCAGCAGGTCATCTAAAACACGGGGACCGCGGGTGAAAAAAGCAAATGGCAACTGGGATCGAAATGCCAGGTTGTAAAGCGCTCCAAAGGAGTTTGTTTCATCTAACTTTGTGGCTACCAGCGCCCGCGGTTTGAAGGAATTTAATGCTGCAACCGTATTGATAAGGTCATTTTCTTTGGCGGTAGCTGGAACCACGACCCAGGTGTTGCGGTTGGGCAGCGCAGTTAGAATCGCGCCAATTTCTACCAACGACTCTTCATTGCGCGGATTACAGGCTGGCGTATCCACAATCACCAGATCTTGACCACTGAAAGATTCGACAGCATCAAATACTTCTTGCGGTGTATAACCTACCCGCATTGGCACATTGATAGCCTCTGTATAAGATTTTGCCTCAGCAATTCCACCGGTGCGGATCGTATCAGCACACACCCAGGCAACCGACCGTTTCAAAGACTGCCGATAGCGCACAGCCAGTTTGGCGCAAAAACTCGTTTTTCCAGCTCCACTGGGGCCAATTACACAAATTACCCTATGTTCATTCAGACTGGTTTCACGTTGTACTTTGATATACGCCTCCAACTGCCGGCGCAAATGTTCCACAACTCGTTTTTTATCCAGGGCGGCCTGATACCCAAGGGTATCTGCGCTTATCTGGCAGACGCGCTTCACCAACCCGGCATCAACTCCCTGTTGCAGCATTTGACGGTATAACATCTCCAACAGCGGCCAGGCGCCCTCCGGCCTTTCCAGGGCTTCCTGGGGTGTTTTCCAGGGTAGTTTTGGCAATTGTAGTAGAGGTAATGCTGGCGTGGTTGCAGTGGCAACCTGCACAATATTCAGGTCTTCGATGATTTCATCTCGTCCCAATTGCTGCAATAAATCGATCTTAGGATTGGCAA
Source organism: Leptolinea sp. (assembly GCA_037143255.1). Lineage (GTDB taxonomy): Bacteria > Chloroflexota > Anaerolineae > Anaerolineales > Anaerolineaceae > Leptolinea. The sequence goes on from JBAWYZ010000087.1 coordinate 5,907, forward strand.
CCGGTTTGGGCTCTATCCTTTTTCCCTGAAGCTCAACCACATCAACGGGTTGCGGATTGCTTGGCTTGTCTGCGGCAGCCGGAACCAATTCCGCCAGATCAGGCAGGCTGACTGACTCAGGCTGCACTGAGGATGACGATTGCGTTTGAGCAGGCTGCTTCTTATGGGATGCTCCCGCTTGATTGCCATGTTTCAGTAAATCAGTGTCTTTGCGGGTCAAATCTTTTACAGCCGGCTGTTTATTCCCTGCAGGGGCGGGAGTGGGTTCTTTCGCCTCTTTTTTCATAACCGAAGATGGTTCTTCACCGGCTTCCAACTTGACAGCGACGATCTCCACCATCGGTTTTCGCCATACTTGCCAGGGTAGACCGCCGGGTATTTGACGGGCAGAAACTACCAACGCCTCAGTACCCAGATCTTGTTTGACCTGTTCCAGGGCTTGCATCATTGTTTCTGCGCGAACGGTTCGGGTAATCAATTAATATCCTATTGAAGAGAAGGCACTGCTTGAGAATCCTGCATCGGTAAATCGACCATTCCGTGCGCCTGAACGCGGGTTCCTCCGCTTATTTCAGAGAAGGCTAACACTATCAGGTTTGAAAATGCCTGTTCCACCAGACGGCGGAAGGCCAGCCGCAATTCGCGTGGGCATAACAGCACCGGTGGATGACCACCCTGCGCCAGTGATTCCATGCGCTCGCCGGTGGCATTCAAAATAGATTGAGCCGTCATGGTGTCAATCGAAAAACCAAGACCGCTGTCGGTGGCGCTAAGGGATTCTTTAAGAATCATTTCTAATTGTGGCGAGAGCGTGAAAACATGCAGATAGCCGTCTTCTTCGCGATACAAATTGGAAAGCGTGCGCGCCATCGTCTGGCGGACAGCTTCGGCCAGAATGGCCGGGTCTCGCGTGGATGAAGCGTGCTTACCCAGAACTTCCAAAATACCGCTCAAATCTCGGATCGGTACTCTTTCATGCAGCAGATTCTTTAGCACATCTTGAATCTCGCCCAGGTTAATCAAATCCGGGATAACGCCTTCAACTGCGGCGGGGGTTTTTTCTTTCAACTGGTTCAGCATTTCCTGAACCATCTGGCGCCCAAGCAGATCAGCAGCATGTGAGCGGATTACCTCGGTCAAGTGAGTAGAAAGCACGGCCAGCGGGGAGACCACGGTGTAATTCATCAATTCAGCGCGACCTTTTTCTGCATCGCTGATCCAGAAAGCCGGCAATCCAAAGGCTGGTTCGGTTGTGGCAATTCCCTGCAAATTCTCTTCAGACTGCGAACCTGGAATGGCCAGATAGCGGTCAATCATTAATTCACCGCGGGCAACTTCTTCACCGCGGATCTTCAGGCGATAGGTCTGGGGTGGCAGCCGCAGGTTATCGCGAATGCGTACCACCGGAAGGACAAATCCCAATTCGCCGAGCATCTGCCGGCGGATGTTGGTGATCTGGTGCAGCAAGTTATCAGCGCGTTCTTCATCCACCAGTGGAATCAAACCGTATCCGACTTCCAATTCCAACGGATCAATGACCATCATTCCCATCATATCTTCCGGAGATTCCAACGCGCCGCTTGCCAATTCTTCAGGAGGGGCAGCTTCTTCTGCCGCTGTTTTTATTTCAAGTTTGCGAACATAATAAGCGCCGCCGCCAAGAATGGCTGTGACCAGAATGAACGGAAATTTCGGCAGCCCCGGTACAAACATCAAAAGACCAATAATTATCGCACCGGCAAAAAGTGCGTTGTAATTGGATAACTGCTTGGTCATTGATTTGCCAAGCCCGCCTTCATTGGCGTTGCGGGTGATGATCATACCTGCAGCAGTGGAAACTAAAATCGAGGGGATTTGAATAGCCAGACCTGAACCAACTGTCAGTAAGGTATAACTTTTGAGAGCCTCCAGAATATCCAGGTTGCGCTGGAACATGCCAATGACAAAACCGCCAACGATATTTACAATCATCACAATTACTGCCGCGATGGCATCGCCGCGCACGAATTTACTGGCGCCATCCATCGACCCGTAAAAATTTGCTTCGGTTTGAATTTCCAACCGGCGGAAGCGAGCCGTTTCTTCATTGATAACCCCGGCATTCAAATCGGCATCAATGGATAACTGCTTACCCGGCATGGCATCCAGGGTGAAACGGGCGGCTACTTCAGCAACCCGGCCGGCTCCATTCGTGATAACGGCAAATTGAATGATCATCAACATCAAGAAGATCACCACGCCAACCACATAATTACCGCCCACCACCATGTTACCAAAAACGGTGACGACTTGACCAGCATCGCCGTTCAGTAATATCAAACGGCTGGTTGAGATATTTAATCCCAGGCGGAAAAGCGTAATCATCAACAATACGGATGGAAATACTGAAAAATCCATTGGACGGGTAATGTATAAACTCAGCAACATCACCCCTAGTGATAGCGCCAAATTAATCACCACCAGAATATCTACTACTGCACTGGGCAGGGGGACGATCATCATACCAATCAACAACACTACGCCAAGCGCCATCAGCATGTCATTGGATTTCAGCAAAGTCTGCCAGTCAAAGCGGGTAAGGGTCGGTTTTGCAGTTGCCATTCAGTATTTTCCTTAAGCCTGGGCAGCCACCGGCTGCAGGTGCTGGTTTTTCAAACGATAAACATACGCCAGTACTTCGGCCATAGCTACATATAATTCTGGCGGGATGGGCTGTTCCAGATCGACCATCTTATACATGGCGCGCGCCAGCGGAACATTCTGGACAATCGGAACTTTGTTTTGTTTCGCAATATCCACGATCTTCTGAGCAACGAGAAAAGCGCCCTTAGCGACCACAATTGGGGCTTCCATTCGACCAGACTCGTAGATAATAGCTACTGCGAAGTGAGTCGGGTTGGTAACAATCACATCGGCCTGGGGTACACGGTTCATCATGCGGGAGCGCGCCATGCGGCGCTGCTGCTGGCGGATGCGGCCGCGCATGAACGGATCGCCTTCACTGCGTTTCAGGTCATCCATAACTTCTTGTTTTGACATGCGCAATTGGCGAATGTAATTCCAACGCTGGTA
>JBAWYZ010000088.1:0-8919 GCA_037143255.1 Leptolinea sp.
TGGTGACGTGGTGCAGTTGCAAAAGGACCAGATCATTATTCTGGAAGGTATTCATGGATTGAACCCTGGTTTAATCCCAAGTATTCCGCAGGAAAAATCCTATAAGATCTACATCTCTTGCCTGACCCAGCTAAACCTTGACCGCCATAATCGTATTTCTACAACTGATACACGCTTACTGCGCCGGATTGTACGGGATGCCACAGAACGTGGCTATAATGCTCAACAAACCATTCAACGCTGGGATTCAGTTCGGCAAGGCGAAAAGTTGCATATCTTTCCATATCAAGAAAACGCGGACACGATATTTAATTCAGCGCTGGTGTATGAACTATCAGCATTAAAACCTCTCGCTGAACCGCTTTTACGGCAAGTCCCGTTTGGCGTCCCCGAATATATAGAAGCCAAGCGCCTGCTTGCATTTTTAAGCTGGTTCCTACCGGTAGATTCCAGCCTGATCCCGGATAATTCGATCTTACGCGAGTTCATCGGCGAATCTATCTTACGCGAATTCAAGTTGTGGAAAAATCCAGCCAGAGTAGATTTAATTTACTAGCCCTATGAATCAAAAAGGCACAGGCGTTTCGAAGACCTGTGCCCTTTTTTTATTTGGCGAATCAGTGAATATGAGCCTTGAAAACCATCCCAAGACGGGATATTCCCTCATTAATAGTTTGTGGATTTGAAAACGAGAAATTCAAGCGAATTGTGTTTTCGCCGCCACCCAGCGGATGAAAGGAGCCGCCGGGAACGAAAGCAACATTTTGCTTTAAGGCTTCTTTCATTAATTCGGCAGAATCATTTCCTTCCGGCAGTGTGACCCACAGGAATAATCCGCCTTCGGGGCGAGTCCAGTGAATACTTTTTGGGCTATGCTCATCCAGAGCATCCAGCATCACATCGCGCCGTTCGTGGTAAACGGAACGGATTTTTTCAACATGCCGGCTGATGAAACCATCTTTGCCAACTTCATAAGCGATCATCTGGTTAAATGATGATGTATTTAGATCAGCTCCCTGTTTGGCTTGAACAATCTTCGACACCGCTTCAGGAGGGGCAATTACCCACGCTAGACGAATTCCAGGCGCCAGGATTTTTGAAAAGGTACTCAGGTAAATGACATTGCCATCATATCGGCTGTTAGACTGACCCCGCATCTGGGCATCAAGAATTGCCAGGGAAGGCAATGATTCTCCCTCAAAGCGTAATTGGCCGTACGGGTCATCTTCAATGATTGGCACTCCATATTTATCAGCCAGTTCAACAACTTTTTTCCGGCGCTCAAGACTAAAGGTGATACCGGTTGGGTTCTGGAAATTTGGAAGGACGTACATAAATTTAGGATTATTCCGAAGGCCTTCTTCCAGACTGTCTGGCAGCATTCCGTGCTCATCAGATTTCACCACTACATATTCAGCGCCGTAAGCGTTCCAGGCTTGTAAAGCGCCCAGATATGTAGGCGACTCAACCAGGATGTTATCACCGGGATTGATGAATACTTTTCCCAAAAGATCAAGTGCTTGTTGTGAACCAGAGGAAACCAGTATATTTTCCAGATCACAATGCAGACCATTTTTCGTTGCTTCCTCGGTAATCATCTGGCGAAGCGGATTAAAACCTTCTGTTGTTCCATATTGCAATGCCTTGGCGCTATTCTCTTTCAAAATACGATCGCAAGCCAGACGGATTTCCTCGCTGGGGAAGATTTCTGGCGCGGGCATTCCGCCGCCAAAGGAAATGACATCCGGACGTTCGGTGAGTTTAAGTAATTCGCGAATAGCGGAACTTTTCATCCGCTGAGTGCGTTGTGCGAAACGGCTATTCCACGTTGGTTGCATGCAGGTTCCTTTCAGAGGTGCGTAGATTAGGCCGTGAGTTTTGGAAAACGACTGACGACAATTGCCGGAGATGGCAATGAGACCTTATCTCCGGCTTTTAATTCAGAAGGATTCTGGGAAGCCAGACTGTGGGCAGATTGATAGACGAAAATGGGTGTGCCTTCGACAGCGGATTTTAATTCAAGGAATGCCAATCCGGTGAAGAAACCATCACTATCAACCGCACAACTAGTAACTACGCCGGTCACGCGACCTTTTTTATCCACTACCGGATCGCCATTGTGAGCCATGCGGATGCCTTTTTCCTGGAAGCGGAAACGGGCAACCACACCCTTACGCTCTTGATCTTTACGCGCATATTCATCGCGGCCGATAAACCAGGGTTTGTAAGTTTTCACATACGAACCAAAACCAGCCTCGCTGACTGAGAAATTCATCTCTCCGCCCATTTCATGGCCATATAGAGGAAGGCCGCCCTCGGTGCGCAGGGAATCACGGGCGCCAAGGCCGCAGGGTTTGATGCCCATCAACTGTCCGGCTTCCAGAAGTTTATTCCAGAATTCAACTGATTTATCCGGATGGATAAATAATTCAAAAGCCATTTTCTCGCCGGTATAACCGGTACGGGATACAACCAGATCAAACCCACCCAGAACCGCTTCGCATAATTCAGTGCGTTTTAGGGCTTTGATTTTCTTTTCGGTAGCTTTATCAGCGCCCAGCAAGAGAAGGATATCGCGGGATTTTGGTCCTTGCAGGGCTATATCAACCCGCATATCTTTCCCTTCTTTAGGATCACGCAGGTTACGGAATATCACATTGCGACCGATTACCTTTACCCACGGTCGGGCAGCATCTATGGCAACTTTCCCCTCGCGAACAGCGTTTAACCAAGTTCTGTCTTTATCGTCATTCGAAGCATTGACAACTACCAAATAAATATCAGCAGCGCGTCTGTAAACAAGTGTGTCATCAATCACATTTGATTTGGGATCCAGGAAATGTGTATAGCAGGATTCTCCAATAGCCAGGGCGCTGATGTCGTTACCGCACACGCAGTCCAAGAAGAGGGCAGCATCCGGGCCTTCAGCCTGATAAACGCCCATATGTGAAACATCAAAAAGTCCGGCGGCTTGGCGGGTGGCTAAGTGTTCTTCCACAACACCGGTGTACCAGACTGGCATCTCCCAACCGGCAAACGGCACCATCTTTGCGCCTAACTTCTTATGGGTTTCATATAATGCGGTACGTTTAACCTCACCTTCGGCCGGTTCATTCCAGACGAATTCAGGTAATGCGGTTTGTGGTTTGATGGGCAAACCTGGTGCGAATGGCTTGGCATTCCAAACAGCATCGCCGGCGGCTGTTTTCACCGGGGTATGATCAGAATAACGGACGACTATCGGACCGGCAAAGCGGCGGGCTGGATCAGCATCAAAACCGATATACCCGTCAGACAAACCACGCAGCCATGCGGCAGCCAGAGGCGCATCAGTAGCGGGGATACTTAATACCATGTGGTTTTCGGTAACCAATGTCAAGACGCCATCAATGGTTTTCTTGTTAGCCGTGAATTGGCAGGGCAGCGATTGACCTTTTTTCAAGGTATCTAGATCGTTGGTGAAGACGTAATGAGCAAAAGTGAGCACTTTTTCGCCGACCAAGTCCAGGGCCGACCAGCCGTCTTTGACAGGGGCGGGATCATCTAGATAGTAAAAATGTGGATAACCTGATTTTCCAACCTGAGTATCCGAACCGGCTTTTGCAGCCAATTCGCGCACTCTGATTTTTGCCGTTTCTAAAACATCGAAGTCCACTTTGGCTCTAGCCTGCAAACCCTGTTTGGTTTCAACAGAATAAGGAATTGTGGCTTTCAAGACATCTGCCATGATATCTGCCACCTGAACCATATCGGGTTCTTTGAGCCCACGTTGAGTCATCCATGGAGTTCCAAAGCGAACACCGGATGAATTATTGGCAGTTTTGTCGCCAGGGATGGTATTGCGATTGCAGACCAGTCCAGCGATATCCAAAATACGGGCGGCCATATCACCAGACAGAGTTGTGCCGTCCGGACCGACAATGGATTTGCAATCCAGGTTCCCTAAATGTGTATTTGTTCCGCCGAAGGGAATGCGGAAGCCGCGTTCTTGTAGACGGCCAGTCAACGTGGCGCTGTTCTTGAGAATTTGTGATTGTAGTTCTTTGAATTCCTTCGTTTTTGCCAGTTTAAATGTCAAAGCCAGCGCCGCGAAGGTATGTACATGCGGGCCGCCTTGTTCGCCGGGAAATACACCGCGGTCGATTTTCCGCGAAAGGGCCAGGTCAGAAGTGATAATACAAGCGCCCCGTGGTCCACAAAGGGTTTTATGAGTTGTAAAAGTAATTACATGGGCAAATCCAACTGGCGAGGGAATTACGCCGGCAGCGGTCATACCTGCGATGTGCGAAATATCAGCCAGCAGATAGGCGCCAACACTATCTGCAATCTTACGGAATTCGGCGTAATCCGGAACCCAAGAGTAGGAACTGTAACCGGCAATGATGATTTTCGGCTTGTGTTCCAGAGCCAGGGCAGCGATGGCCCCATAATCAATTTTTTCTGTCACCGGGTCGACATTGTAATGAACGGCTTTGAAAAGTTTGCCTGATCGATTTACCGACGAGCCATGGGAAAGATGGCCGCCGTGGAGTAGATTCATTCCCAAAATAGTATCACCGGGGGAGATTAAAGCGGTGTAAACGGCATTGTTCGCCGGGGCGCCAGAGAGTGGTTGGACGTTGACATACAAGTTGTCGGCAGAAACCTTTTCATTGGCAAAGGCTTCCGCGCACCGTCTTCTGGCCAGCGCTTCCACAACATCTGCATATTCAACCCCTTTGTAATAACGGGGATCTGCATAACGGCGATAATGGGCTAACCGCTCATCATAATTCAGGATTTGGTCTTCGGACATCTTACGGGTTTCTTCGTCCGGGTAGCCTTCAGCGTAAATATTCTGGAAAGAAGAAGAAAGCGCTTCGCGCACAGCCAGTGGGGCAGCGCTTTCGCTGGGAATTAATATCAATTTACGAATTTGCCGTTCCGATTCTATTTGCGTTAATTTGTAAATATCAGGATCAAGATCGGCCAAAGAACCACGAAAAAGAAAATCACTCATGTTGTCTCCTTATTCAAAATAGAATTTTGTTCAAATAAATTGCGATACAACAGCGAAGGCATTAAAACCTTTTTTCCCACAGCACAGACATCAAGCTGAAGGATGGGGGAGGAGATTTCCTCAAGAAAACTGGTACACCAAAAACATAGAAAGATGGTGAGAATCATTTGTCACTTCATATTGAATTGTAGCGATGAGCATGTATCCGGTCAAGTGAAACACGGCGTAATTCACAAAACATGGGTCACTATCTTTTTACCCAACCAATGATTTCCGTTATAACTTTCTGGTTGAACGGTTCATTGTGCAATTCGTGGTATCCACCGTCCCATACTTTTAATGTGGTGAGTTGGTTCGCGGCTTTCGCGAAATCAATAACAGCCTGTGGTGAAATAAGTCGGTCTGCGCTGCCAACCATAATCAACAACGGAAGCTGAATTTCAGCGGAATGCTTGCTGATAGCGGACCCATTCCGGATGAGATCCATTCCCAATCGGGCAGAAATATAGGGGTGATTCAATGGATCCTTTTTATAGGCTTCAACCACAGATTTGTCCTGGGATATTCCATCTATTGGAAGTCCGTTATCCATAGAAAACCTGGGAGCGATGGCATACAACATATTGCCGACGATAGTTTTCCATTGCGGAACTTTAAACCCCGGTACCAGACCGGGAGATGTAGCAATGATGCCTTTAATGGTGGAGGGGTTTCGGTTTAATGCATAATAGAGTGCAATCAGCCCTCCCATACTATGTCCATACAGAAAAACGGGCATTTCTGGTTTTCTGGTAACCAAATCGTGAAGAAAATAGTCTATTATGTCGCAATATTCATCAAAGGATTCGGCGTGTCCACGCTGACCCTCTGACTTTCCATGGCCTAATAAATCCATTGCGGTGAGAGAGATACCAGATTGCGAAAAGAATTCTCCAACATGCCCCCACCGACTAGAATGTTCTCCCAGACCATGAATTAATAAAACGCGGGCGCTCGGAATTTGTTCGGGGGCCCATTCTTGAAAATAGATACGATGAGTATCAATTGCGGTGTTTCCTTCCGTCCAGATCAAGTTACCTCCAATTTAAAAGTCGTTTAATGAGATGCGCTATAATGCTTGAATAATTATATCTTTATCTTAGAGGATCCATGATAGAACCTGCCCAAATATCCGTTTCAACACAGAATTCTAATAAGCAGGAAAACCAGGGATGTTCTGGTTTGGCTGCAATGATTCTTTTGTCAATATGGATAATCGCAGCATCTTTTATTGCCCAAATTGTCAATTGGTCACTGGTACAGGCAATTTTTGAAGGTTCATTGCGAATTACGGATCTGCGCTGGCTGGTACTTCTACTCTATGCCCTCCTTCTTCTGATTCCACTACTGATTGCTTATAAAGTTGTTCGCAACCCTGTTTATCGTGCGCGCTTCAAGAGCTTGGCTTTGATTTCAACTCTGGCGTTTCTGCTGTCCATTTCACGGACAGCGGGGATTACTAATTGGCAATTGGCCGTAACAAATCAACTCGCAGTTACGATTCCGTTCCTCTTGATTTTTTGGCTGGTACAGCGCAAGGAAAATAGTGGGACTGAACCAGAGCAGAAACCAGCGCTGAGCATGATTCTGCTCTCTGCCGCCGCCGGTGGTTTTTTGGGAATGCCATGGGTTCTGTTGGGGGCACAAGGGTCTTTTTTAGATACTATACTGGCTACGATGTCTGCTGCTGCATTTGGAGCCGTGATTGCAGCAGTTCTGGTAACCAGCGCTGATGCTAGTCCTTTGAATGGTCAACCAGACGGCAAAAAACGCGGAGTGGCTGGTATGGGTTGGACAATCACACTGGGATTGATAATTCTTACTGTTGCAGCCGATCAAAATGGGAACGGCTGGGTTCTTGCCGCCGCAGTTTTGCCGCTGGGGTTTGCCTGTGCCGCTCTTTCCATGCGGATGGATGGTTCGATATCAAAGGCAGGACGAGCGGCAGCGGGCGTGTTAGCTGCATTGGGGCTTGCCTGGCCGATGATTATGATTGACCCGGATGAGTTATCTTTTGTGATTTCAAGCGGAAGCGGCGAATTACTTGAAGATGTCTCCATAGCTGCGGGGATTGCATTTGCAATAGCTTTGATGGTAATGGCGGTTTTTCTATTAGTACGTAACTGGTACCATACAAGCAATATAAAGATTAATGTGAGTGCAAGTATTTTTCTTCAAATTTGGGTGGCTATTCTGGTGGTTTACTTTTTTATTGGGCAACCAGGGTTTTTTGGCGAAAAAACATTTGTTATTTTAAAATCCCAGGCAGATTTATCTTCTGAACGGGCTATTACAGATCCAATAATCCGCCGGAATGCCGTGTACCAAAGCCTGGTTAAGAATGCAAACTCTTCTCAAAAAGAATTACGCACATGGTTGAATTCAAAAAATATTTCTTATAAATCCTATTATTTGGTTAATGCAGTTGAGTTGGAGGCTGATCCAATCTTACGGGGGCAATTAGCAGTCCGCAGTGATGTCGATCGCGTGTTGGACAGCCCCATATTGCGGCCGTTATCTGGAAAAATCCCAGTGGCCAATGGATTAGGACTTCAACCCAAAGGTTCTGAGTGGAACCTGAAAATGATTGGGGCGGAAGCGGTTCACTCGGAATTGAATATAAGGGGTGAAGGCATTATCGTTGGCCAATCGGACAGTGGGGCGCAAGGAGATCATCCTGAATTCGCTGCGCGATACCGTGGCGTCATTGAAGGAAATGATGATTACAACTGGCTTGATCCGTGGTTCGCTTCTAAGAGCCCGGTTGATATTGGCGGACATGGAACCCATACGCTTGGTTCAATATTGGGCGAAAAAGTCGGCGTTGCACCAAAAGCTGAATGGATCGGGTGCGTTAATCTCGCCCGGAATCTGGGGAACCCGGCACTTTACCTGGATTGCATGCAATTCATGCTGGCGCCGTTCCCGCAGAACGGTGATCCATTTTTAGATGGCAAACCAGTAAAAGGCGCCAATGTACTTAATAATTCGTGGGGCTGCCCGGATGTGGAAGGTTGCGACCCAGGGACATACTTGCCGGCAGTTAAGGCATTAAGGGATGCCGGGGTATTTGTTGTAGCCTCTGCCGGGAATTCTGGATACGGTGGCTGTTCCACCGTTCAAGATCCGCTGGCAATTTATGAAGATGTGTATACAGTAGGGGCAATTGACGAGACGGGTAATCTGGCTGATTTTAGCAGTTTGGGCCCGGTGGAAGTGGATGGCAGTGGTCGGGTCAAGCCAGATATTGTTGCTCCGGGGGTAGATATTTTGTCATCTTTCCCAGGGTCCACGTATGAAATGAATAGTGGAACATCCATGGCGGGGCCGCATGTGGTGGGTGTAGTTGCCTTGATGTGGTCAGCCAATCCTAATCTTATTGGTGATATAGACCGAACGCGCGAGATATTAAATCAAACAGCAGACCCATATTCGGGTAGGATACCAGATTGCGCTCAGAATAATGGAAAACCGGATAATGCGGCTGGATATGGAGTAGTAAATGCATACAAAGCCGTCCAACAAGCGTTGGCTGACAGGAAGAACAATCAGTAACGAACAATGCAAATTGGGGTTATTTCTTTCAGATGAACTTGTGACCGGACCTTATCATGGCTGATATATCTGAAGATAAAGCACTGGAACTAGCTGTCCAAGGAGATTCAGAAGCGTTTAGTTTTCTGTATGAACTCTACGTTAATAAGATCTTCAGTTATATCTATTATCGGACAGGAAGCACGCATGATGCCGAAGATTTGACCGCCCGCGTATTTCAAAGGGCTATGGCACATATTCAGCGCTATACCCAAAAGGGGGTGCCATTTTCAGCCTGGTTGTACCGGATTGCCCATAATCTAGTGGCAAACTGGCATCGTGATAAC
>JBAWYZ010000089.1:0-8890 GCA_037143255.1 Leptolinea sp.
GTAATTCAGTTTGAGGTTTACGATGCGCTTTATGCCTGGTGCAAACTACAAACGGGTAAATATGATTAGTAGGACAAGGTGTAGTTTGTTCACCCAAAGCGGATCTATCTTTTGTGCCAGACGTGTATCAGGCTTTGACACCTTCGGTCAGCCTTCTCTATAATGAAAAAATGTAGCACAAGCCTTCAATTTTTTCTCAATTTAGCAATCTACCATTATGCGGTTTAGAGTCGTTCATTTGCAATCATCATTTGACACTCCTCGCCAGGCTGAGTATACTTACGCAGTTTGATGGTATGTCCGGGAAGACTGCTGTCAGACGAATTTCCCCCGGTCTTCTCTCGGGGTTGGAGGATAACTTGAAGAAAGCATTGATCACCGGTATCACCGGGCAAGACGGTTCCTATTTAGCAGAACTCCTGCTCAGCAAGGGCTATGAAGTACACGGCATTATTCGACGGGCCAGCACATTTAATACCCGCCGAATAGACCACATCTATAACGATCCACATAACAAAGGGGAGAAAGTTAACCTACATCTGCATTATGGGGATGTCTCCACAGGGGACACGCTCCTCAATGTTATCTATAATATTCGACCGGAAGAAATCTATCATCTGGCTGCGCAGAGTCATGTGCGGGTCAGTTTTGACATGCCAGAATATACCGGTGATGTAACCGGACTGGGAACCATCCGCATATTGGAGGCCATTCGCAAAAGCGGTACTAATGCCCTTTTCTATCAGGCGTCATCCAGTGAAATGTTTGGTGGAGCCAAACCGCCCCAGAATGAAGATACCGCGTTTGAACCGCGTAGTCCTTATGCTGCTGCCAAAGTTTATGCCTACTGGGTCACCCGCAATTACCGTGAAGGCTACAATATGTTTGCCACCAATGGTATTCTCTTCAACCATGAATCACCCCGCCGTGGCGAAACTTTTGTTACCCGTAAGATTACAAGAGCGGTAGCCGCGATCAAGGCTGGCAAACAGCAAAATCTTTACCTGGGTAATCTGGATTCCCGCCGCGATTGGGGTTACGCTCCCGAATTTGTGGAAGCTATGTGGATGATTTTACAACAGGAAAAACCGAATGATTATGTGATTGGCACTGGCGAAGCTCACACTGTACGCGAATTCCTGAATGAGGCTTTCGGGTATGTAGATCTGGATTGGAACGATTATGTAAAAATCGATCCGCGTTACTTCCGCCCGACTGAAGTTGATTATTTACTGGCGGATGCCAGCCGTTCGCGAAAATTGCTAAAGTGGGAACCGCGCGTTCACTTTCATGAGCTAATCCGCATTATGATGGATGCCGACCTGGAATTCACCGGCCTTACCCCACCTGGTGAAGGAAAGCGTATTATTACGGAGCGTTTTGGTGGCTGGCACCGCTGGGAATCGCAAGTCGTTTCCATGGATCGTTAACCAGTAAACCCCCCTGTTGAGAGAAGATTTTTGATTTAACGCTTCAATATCTTCTGCAATGCCTTGATCTCTTTTCCAGAAAGTCCAGCTTTTTCCAAGGCTTGAATATCTCCATCCGCTATGGCTTGCCCCAATACCGAATAGCGCAGGTCTTTTATATCCTGTTCTACAGGAGATGATATTTTCTCGTCACTGATGATCTTCCCATCAGCCATACGGATTACCCGGCTAGTCTGGGCGGCCACTTCGTGATCATGAGTCACCAGAATAAAGGTTGTTCCCTGACTTTTATTTAGGTCCTGCAACAATTTAATTAGCTCATGTCCATTTACAGAATCCAGATTGCCGGTAGGCTCATCAGCCAAGATTAGAGAAGGCCGGTTTGCTAATGCCCGGGCAATGGCCACCCGTTGGCGCTGCCCGCCTGAAAGCTGCCCTGGCAAATGATTTGCCCGCTGTGTTAGACCGACCATTTCCAGCAATTCCTCGGCCCGGTTATGCCGTTCTTTGGCAGAGTTATATTCCTGCATCGGTATCTCTACATTTTCAAGGGATGTCAACGTAGGCAGCAGATTATGTAATTGAAAAATAAAACCAACCGCTTTCCCACGAAAAGTATCCAGATCTTTTACCTGGGAAAGGTCTTCTCCATTAATCACTACCTTTCCCGAAGTTGGCCTGTCCAGCGCCCCCAATACATTTAGCAGCGTGCTTTTTCCACAACCGCTGGGGCCCATTACTGCTGCAAATTCCCCCGGTGCAATTGTCAGGTTGACTCCATCCAGCGCACGGACTTCATCCCCGTTGCCGTAAATTCGATACAAATCCTGTGTTTCTACCGTCCAGGTCATTCTTCTACCTTAATATCGACAAAAGCGGTCATTCCCCAGCGCAATTTCTCTGGCGGATTATCCATTGAAACCGTGACCGTATAATTCACCCCAGATCCTTCGGTTGAGCGGGCAGCTATGCGTTCCACAATCCCCTGCAAGCGGACGTCAGGTATAGCATCAAAAGTGATTTCGACCTGTGCGCCATCTTTAATCCGGGCAACATCAATTTCATTCAGATCGGTTGTTTCCACTTGAAGTTGCGCTAAATCGGCCAGCAGCATGGCATTTTGTCCGGTGTTGACCCACTCCCCTTCCCGAACACTGATCTTGCTGGTTGTGCCGGAAAAAGGGGCTTTCAATTCCATATCATTCAGAGCGCTGCGGGCAGCCTCTAGTTGTTTCTTTGCATTTTGCAGTTCACCTTCCAACATGCTGATATCTTGCGGGTCAGGACCATTCTTGACCTTGTCCCATTGGCGCTGAGCATCTTCCAGATCGGCTTTGGCAACCACCAATCCACCTTCTGCCTGGGCAATTTCCATATCATCCGGAAGAGATGTCAGGTAATTCAAATTCCAGCTGGCTTTATCACGTTGTAATCTAGCAGCCGCGAACATACTAAGTACGCCTGCACGAGTAAGATCATTCTCATCGCGGTCCTGATAATAACTCCACAATTCGTCAGCCTTCTTAAACTCATCTTCCGCCAAAATTAAATCTGCTTTAGCCTGGTCTAAAATCGCCGTTCACGCTCGTTGATAGTTTTTCCCTACTCGTTTTACTTCGGCTTTATCTAACGCTTTAACAGCATCTGCCAGGCGTAATTGTGCCGTAGCTCGCACAACATTATGGTTCTTATTCAGGTCGTCAAATTTCCGCTGTGCTGCTTTTACTGAAACTTCTGCGGCAGAAACGGCGGCCTCCTGGGCGGCTTTGCCTTTCAGGCGAATTAAAATATCACCTTCATTGATTATCTGATTTTCTTTGCCAAAGACTTCTTCTACAACGCCAGATATAGGCATACTCAACATTGTCCAACGAGATGGTATGACAACACCGGTAGCGCTGACGAACGGTTTGGCTGCTTTATCAGCGCCCGGTGTCGGTATGGCCGCCTGTGCCCCGGCTGCCCCACAAGCTGAAAGCGCGATCAACATGAAAACAACCAGGGAATTGATGATTATCTTCAACGACATTTTCTTCATTTGAATACCTCCATAATTATTCATAGCGCAACGCTTCTACTGGCGGCTGCTGGCTGGCGCGAATAGCGGGGAAAATCCCTCCAATACCACCAAGCAAAACAGCTACCAAAATTGCTCTGGCAAACATTGGCCATTCATACGCAGGTTTCAAGGCTGATCCCATGGTTGGTTCCATAGATAATAACCAACCTAGAAAAATACCCAATCCTATACCGCATATTCCGCCCAGAACTCCAACCAGTAATGATTCTCTAACGATTAGACTCAAAACTGCCCTGCGCCGCCACCCAAGTGCACGAAGTACCCCAATTTCACGGGTACGTTCCAGTACCGCCATCAACATGGTGTTCATTACACCCAAACCACCCAATAGAACAGCCATTATGGAAATTGCATTCGTCATCGCATTGGAATTTTGCATATCAGGCATCTGATCGGCAAAATCACCGGTTAAAGCAGCATGAACCTCGGGAAGTTGTGAATTGATTTTTTCAACTATTGCTACAGCCGTATTTGAATCATGCAACTTTACTGCATACATGGATACTTTTCGCGGTTTCCCAATAAAGTTCTGAGCGTCTCGTAAAGTCATCACACCGCCCATTTCTTCCCAACCAACACTTGATTTGTATATTCCCACAACTTTAAACCGTGTATTTCCTAACTCAAGTGATTCGCCCACCTTCTTCTTTAGCGATTCGGCTATCATGCTGCCAATCATGATTTCACGGTTTCCATTAATTGTTCTGCCATCAACCATATTAAATCGCTGAACACCCAGGCTCTGCGGAGCATATCCCTGAATAATGAAGAATCCCTGGGTTTCAGGCATGACCACTGCCGTAAAGACCAGTCCGGTGATGGTTGCAACTTCCGGAAAGGCGGATATTTTTGCACCAGTCAGCTCGTCAATGGCGCTGTAGCCGGTATCCGAAATTCCAGCTTGCCGGAGCATAATCTCGGAATTGGTATTAAACATATCATTCAGAGAACTGGCCGTACCATTAATGATGCTTTCCAATGAAAGAATGGCACCCACTGTCAGGGCGATTCCACCCAATGTTAAGGCGGTGCGTGTTGAACGCTGCCACAGGCTTTGAACAGCCATTCCACCGACGGGAAAACGGTTCTTCTTTCCACCGCTGCCGCCGCCTTCGTACCGGATAGCTTCCACCGGCTGCAACTGGGAAGCCTTCCAGGCTGGATACAAACCGCCAGTTATCCCGAGAATTAACACAACCAAAAATGCTTGAAGGATCAATGGTAGTTTTATATTACTGGCAGATCCGCCCCAGTATTGCAGCACATTTGAAAAAGATACCAGGAATAACCAACCCAGGAAAACACCGACCAATCCACCGGTAAGTGAAACCCCAACTGATTCGCCCAGGATCATTAACATAACCCGTTTGCCAGACCAGCCAATAGCGCGTAGTACTCCAATTTCGCGTGTTCGTTCAAAAACGGCCATCAACTGGGAATTCATCATCCCCACACCACCGATTAATATTGCCAGTCCACTGATTGCCCAAACGGTGCCTTTAAGGTAGTCAACCATCCCTTGTTTGCTGGCAAATTCCTTCGTTCCTGAAAGCTGTAAGTCTGGATATCGTTTTTCAATCTTTTCTTTGAAACGGGTTTCTAAATCAGGGCTTTTCAGTTGGATGTAAAACAGGGAAACCTGGCGGGCTTTTCCAAGCAAAGCCTGACTGTCTTCGAGGGTCAATACTGCCCCGCTGTCTTCAAAAGCATCTCCCGTTTGAAATATTCCAACTATTCGATATACATTGTTGGTAATCCGTAATGTATCCCCCACATTTTTGTGCATAGATTCAGCCGCCTGGCTGCCCAATAGAACCGGTTTCCCTTTGGATGATTTCGCCTGGGGAGAGGAAAGATCAACCCCTTCCACCAATGCAAATTTTGAAATGATAAAACTTTCCGCCGGGTAACCAAAAATAAAAAAGTAAGGGACGCTCTCTGTCGTAACAATCCCCTGGGTCATACCACTAATTTTCGAGACCTCTGGCAAGGCTAAAATTTCCTTGCCAACTTCTTCTCTAACGGTGCTCATGCTAATGTCATACGAGTTCGGCTGGCTTAATACCAGGTCAGCCCGGCTGCCGGTCATCATCCCGTTGTAACCGGCTTGAAATCCATCTGCCAGAGATCCTAGTCCAATAATTGCCGCAGCCCCGATACTGATTCCCAGCACCGTTAGCAACGTTCGGGTTTTTCGCCTCAATAAGTTTTTGAGGATGATTTTGAGCATCTACTTAATTCCGATCAAATGGTAACTTCGGGTTATTACCAACAGAAGAACATTACAGATAATATTATCTCATTTATCCGTTATCGTTTGCTATCAGAAGTCCTAAATAGATTTTTATACCATCCAAGATGTTCGAATTTTGCTGAAATCAATCTGATTAGCTTTGGCATTTGCCTTATCCCTCACCTTCTCCCTAATTATTAAAAGCGGATTTGGACTTCGAGGAGCTGTTTGTTATGGATAATATTGTGTTTTACTTATTGCTTACTTCTCCTTCCCTAAATTCCGCACTTTTGTCGTGAAGGGCGCTTCACAGAGGGGGAGGGATGATTCAGCCGTGTGGCAATGACGGTTTTTCATTCAGATTATTAGATATTAATCATCCGTTGATCAAAGGAATTCCCTTGACAAAGACCATTGTAAAATATTCTTGTCCGAAAACATTTACTGTCAATCGGATATTTGAAGACTTAACTATCTTCTTCCGATTCGGAATCGCTGGCCAGATCCTCTGTGACGCTAGTAGCATCATTGTATGCCAGAATCAGTGCGGCTTGCGATGCTGATTCATACGCTGGTCCGAGTTCGTCTTCCATCAAGAAAGTTCTAATGATTTCTGGTTGCCCCAATCGCTTTAATATGGGTAGGCTGACCTTTGGCAACTTGATTTGAACAGAAAAGCCGGCTAATTCTTCACCTGCTTCCCAAAAAGCATCTAAATTGCTATCTAGTGGCGAGGTCATTTCTTCAGCAATAGACGTGACAGCCTCTTCGATTGCTCCCCCACGGTGCAAACGCAATCCTTCCAACACCTGTTCCTGTGACCGTCCGCGCATTCGAAACAGCAAGAATGGATCTTCGTCAAAACGATCACCCAGAATGTAATGGGTTGCCGCAACATGCTTGCATGGATTCGCCACGTCTGGGCATGAACACTGTGTAACCAGATCCCCAGGCCGCTCCGGGAAAAGACTCAAATCTGCACTTTGAAATGCTTCTTCAATGTTCTCAGGCATCTCACCGGCCAATAATTTGGCAGCATAAACAGCCTGACTGGCTAAAACCTCCAGGGCTTTATCCCACTCCTCAGTCTTTAATGGCATCACTTGAATGGTGACCCGGTAAGGTTTAACCCGTGAGCCTTGAACCGTGGCCGCTACTCCATTTTTCAATTCACCCATGGAAAGCACCTGCCCCTGACTGGCGTAATCTTGACCGCGAGAAAGCCGGCGGCCATCCATCAACCGTTCCATAGCCTTGATCCAGCGGCGCGCCCACCAATTTCGGCCAAATTGACCATTTTCAGTTACTGCCTTTATGCCTCCCACAGCTTTTAGTGGGATAGATGGTGGGCGTAATGCGGGTTCTTCTGAACGGCTTTCTCCATTCATCCGCTTTTCGGATGGCTTCCTGCGAATTGTGTTTAACGGCGTGCGGCGGCTACCCGCCGTTTGGGGATGCCCTGAATTACCATGAGTCGTTTTATGACCTTCGCCGTGGGGCTTGCCAACGCCGAATTTATTGTCTTTACGTGAATTTGGGTTATATCCGGTTGCTGGATTGCCCGGAGCAGCCGGTTTGCCATCCGGCCGGTTTGCAGATTGATTCGACTGCCGCGGAGGATACGGTCTCCTGGGCCGACGTGGCTGAGAAGGCGATGATGGATTAGGTGGATCTGAAGGATTATCGGTCATTTCTACCCCCGGTACGAGACCATGTCACGCAATTCATCGGTGTTCATTTCTGTTAACCATTGGTCGCCACTGGTGATAATGGCATCTGCCAGTCCTCGTTTCGCCTCTATCATTTCATCAATCCGCTCTTCAAGCGTACCAACGGTGATTAATTTATGGACTTGAACATTGCGGCTTTGCCCAATGCGATAGGCTCGGTCAGTCGCCTGGTCTTCCACGGCAGGGTTCCACCATCGATCAAAGTGAATAACCTGGTTAGCGCGGGTTAAGTTCAATCCAATTCCCCCAGCTTTAAGTGACAGGATGAAAACTGTCGGACCGTGAGCATCTTCCTGGAATTTTTTCACCATTTGATCGCGCATTTCCGGCGAAGTAGCGCCGTACAAAAACTGGACTCCAACTCCCATGTGCCTGGGCAGCCAGGAAGACAGCAATTTCCCCATTTCTGCATATTGAGTGAACAGTAGTACTCTATCCCCTTCGCTAATAATTTCTTCTAAGAGTTCGGCCAAACGCAGCAGTTTCCCACTTCGCCGGGTGAAACCATCCTCCAGGGAAATGCTTTCCATCTCCTTCTTTTCCCATTGAGCCGGATGGTTGCATATTTGCTTCAACTGGGTAAGCAAGCTTAGAATTTGCCCACGGCGTTCTATTCCAGTTGACTCTTGCACTCTGGTCATTACGTCATTTACCACGGATTTATATAATTCGGCTTGTTCGTGGCTTAAATTCACATAATCTTTGACTTCAATTTTTTCAGGCAAATCTTGGATTACGGAAGGATCAGATTTCAACCGGCGTAAGATAAAAGGTGAGACCATTTTTTTCAACCGTCCTGCTGCCTCTTTGTCTCGAAACCGTTCAATGGGAAGGGCATAATATCGACGGAAACTTTCGAAAGAACCAAGGTACCCTGGATTTAAGAATTGCATAATCGACCATAACTCACTCAATCGATTCTCGACTGGAGTACCCGTCAGGGCTAATCGATAACTGGCCTGTATTTTGCGAATGACCTGAGTCTGTTTTGCTCCGGAATTCTTAATATTTTGAGCTTCATCTAAAATTACCGACCACCAGGGGGTAGATTGAATGGTTTCCGCATCCTGACGGACGACGGCATAGCTGCTCAAAACCAGATCAACAGAGTGGACAGCTTCTAGAAATGCTGATCCCTTTAATCGCCCTGCGCCTTGATGAACCAGCGTGGTTAAATTAGGGCTGAACTTTCGCACTTCCCGCTGCCAGTTGGTCACCACTGAAGTTGGGCAAATTAATAAAACCGGCCCGGGGAGTTTCCCGTTGGTTTCTTTTTCTTTTAACAAAACGGCCAGCGCTTGGATTGTCTTTCCCAATCCCATATCATCTGCCAGGCAGGCGCCCATCCCGTAATTGCGGAAAAAAGTTAACCAAGAGTAACCCAGGCGTTGATATGGACGTAATGTACCTTTTAGTC
>JBAWYZ010000090.1:0-8703 GCA_037143255.1 Leptolinea sp.
TGGTGTGAGCCGGGCACGCGCAGCGGGCAGAAAATCCTTCCGGAGCAGCGAACTGAACCCGGCAAAAGTTGCCGCCAGTAGGGGAGCCGTCCTCGCCAGATGTTATCCTCAGCGCAGGGATGCACGAGTGTCCCTGACCGAGCGCCAGCCATTGGCTGGAAGCAGGGTGGTACCGCGGGAATTCCTCCCGCCCCTGACACGGGCGGGAGTTTTTATTTTCTGGAGGCCGGATGTTTAAAACAGTTACCCCAAAATTGGATGTTGTAAAAATGGAAGAAGCCATCTTGCGTATGTGGCAGGAGAAGGATATTTTCCACAAAACATTAAAAGAACGCGAAGGCTGCCGGGAGTATGTTTTCTATGAAGGTCCACCGACTGCCAACGGGCATCCGGGGGTGCATCATGTTCTGGCACGCTCCTTCAAGGATATGTTCCCACGCTTCAAGACCATGCGTGGCTTTCACGTCAACCGCCGCGGCGGGTGGGATACGCACGGCCTGCCAGTGGAAATTGAAGTAGAAAAGAAGCTGGGCTTCACCAATAAACAACAGATCGAAGCCTATGGTATCGACAAATTCAACGCGCTGTGCCGCGAGTCGGCTTTCTCCTACATTCAAGAGTGGGAACGAATGACCGACCGTATGGGCTACTGGGTGGACCTGGAAACCGCCTATGTGACCTACAAGAACAGTTACATCGAATCCATCTGGTGGATCCTGAAGAATTTCTGGGAAAAAGACCTGCTTTACCAGGGATTCAAGGTGGTTCCGTATTGCCCGCGCTGCGGTACGCCGCTCTCCGACCATGAGGTTGCTCTGGGCTATGATGACGCCGAAGACCCGTCCGTGTTTGTACGCATGCGTTTGATTGACGAGCCGGATACTTCGCTGCTCATCTGGACGACCACGCCCTGGACTCTGCCGGCCAATGCCGCCGTAGCCGCCCATCCGGATGTGACCTATGTGGTCTTGGAACGGGATTTAGAAAATGGCCAAAAAGAAAAATTGATCCTGGCCGAAGCCCTGGTTACGAAAATATTCGATGACGAGCCGTATTCCATCCTGAAGAAAATGACCGGCAAAGAGCTGGAAGGCAAGAAATATTCGCCGCTCTACAATTTCTTGGAGTTGGATAAACCCGCCCACTATGTTGCCATGGCGGATTATGTTTCAACGGAAGATGGAACCGGATTGGTGCATACCGCCCCGGCATACGGCGCAGAAGACATGCTGTTAGGCCAAGCCGTCGGGCTGCCGATCATTCAAACCGTCGGACCGGACGGCAAATTTCTACCGGAAGTTACTAGATGGGCAGGTATCTTTATCAAAGATGCCGACCCGTCCATTATGGACGATCTTAAACAGCGCGGGTTATTGTTTCGTAGGGAGACGATTGTTCATACGTATCCGTTCTGCTGGCGCTGCAAAACCCCGTTATTGTATTTTGCCCGCCGTACCTGGTACATTCGCACCAGTCGTCTGAAGGACCGCCTGGTGGGGCTGAATGACACTATCAACTGGTATCCGAATCACATCAAGAATGGGCGCTTTGGCAACTGGCTGGCTAACAATATTGATTGGGCTTTGGGACGCGAACGTTACTGGGGTACACCATTGCCGGTCTGGCAGTGCCAGGACTGCGGAAAGCAGGAATGTAATGGTTCGGTCGAAGAACTATCCAAAAAATCCAGACGCGATTTGACCGATCTCGACCTGCATCGGCCGTATGTGGATCAGGTCCAATACAAATGCCCGGACTGTCAGGGGGTTATGCAGCGTGTGCCGGAACTCATTGATGTGTGGTTTGATTCCGGGTCGATGCCGTATGCCCAGTGGCATTATCCGTTTGAAAATCAGAAGGAATTCAAGGAACAATTCCCGGCGGATTACATCTGCGAGGCGGTTGATCAAACGCGCGGCTGGTTCTATTCGCTGCATGCCATCAGTACGCTGTTGAATGATGATATCTGTTTTAAAAATGTTATTTGCCTGGGTTTGATTTTGGACGGCAAGGGACAGAAGATGTCCAAGTCCAAGGGGAATGTGGTCAGCCCGTGGGAAATTCTGGATGTGCACGGGGCGGATGCCTTCCGCTGGTATCTTTATACCGCCAGCCCGGCTGGCCAGGAACGCCGGTTCTCGGGTGACCTGGTGGGTGAGGTCATCCGCACTTTCACGCTGACACTATGGAATACCTATTCATTCTTTATCAATTATGCCAATCTTGACGGCTGGAAACCTGAAAAGGGAGCAAAAATCGAATACAGTACTTTGGATCTTTGGCTGCGCTCTGCACTGCATACCCTGGTGAGAGATGTCACCGCGGCGTATGAAAATTATGATAGTCTGGCTGCCACCCGTCCGGTGGAGGTATTTGTGGATCAATTATCCAACTGGTTCCTGCGCCGTTCGCGCCGCCGCTTCTGGAAGACCGAGTCGGATGCCGACAAGCAGGCCGCTTATGCTACTCTGTATGAAGCCCTGGTAACGTTGAGCAAACTGCTGGCGCCGGCCATGCCTTTCCTGGCGGAGGAGTTGTACCAGAATTTGGTGCTGTCCTTTGACCCGTCGGCGCCCGAATCGGTGCATCTGGCGGATTGGCCGGAAGTTGAATCCGATGCTATTAATGAAAAACTGAACCGCGAAATGACTCTGGTAATGAAATTGGCTTCACTGGGGCATGCCGCCCGCAACAAAGCTAACCGCAAAGTACGCCAACCGCTGGCTGAATGTGCATTCTCCCTGGGAAGCGCTGAAGAAGGTCGCATCCTTGCCCGTTATGCCGATATTCTGACCGATGAGTTGAACGTCAAGAAAGTGCGCGCTTTGAACGCGGCCGGGGAAGCGGTTTCCTATTCCTTAAATCCATTGCCAAAACAATTAGGACAGAAATATGGTCCCAAATTCCCGGCCATTCGGCAGGCGATTATGGGTTTGAATCCAGAGGAATCCGCCCGGCTGCTTCTGGATGGCAAGAATGTTCCAGTGACGGCAGATGGGGAAACCTTTGATCTTTTACCGGATGAGGTTGAAGTGCGTGCGACAGCCCGGGAAGGCTATGCAGTAGCCAATGATGGCGCCACATTGGCTGCCCTGGTAACCGAATTGAACGAGGATCTCATTCTGGAGGGACTGGCCCGTGAAGTAGTGCGGCGAGTGCAAGATTTACGCAAGACGGGTGGTTTGGAAATTTCAGACCGCATCCGCGTGGTGTACACGGCAACCCCGCAGTTGGCAAAAGCCATCAAATCCTACCGCGAATACATTACCGCAGAGACTTTGATGGTTGATCTGAAAGAGGGAACGCCAGTGGATGGGATGTCTGTAGACAGTGACAAGTTTGACGGTGAAGAGTTGACAGTCGGATTAGTCAAAGCCTGAAAACAAAAAGCCGCCAGCATTTTGGAAATATATTAATAAGCCGGATTCTTACCCAGGGATCCGGCTTATTGATTAAAATCCGCAATCTGATACCACCGCTTTACTTTGGGTATCCACTGACTACAATTAATGTATGGATGAAACTCAGGATTATTTTTCTCTGAAAAAATTGCAAATAGAATTGCTCTTGTGGGCTTTGTTTTGGGTCAGCGGATTTTTATGTGGCGCTATTTTGGTACTAAATGATATGGGTTGGGAAACAGCCCTGAAATCCTCAATGGTAATGTTGGGATTGGGCGGATTCTTTTTTGTTTCCCTGTGGAAAGATATTCCATTAAACCGTTCTGTATCTTATGGGATGTTATATCCAACCCTGGGACTAGCCAATCACATTAGCATTTTTCGAGGGTTGTTAATTACTGTATTGGCGGGTTTTGTGTTTCTTCCAATAGACGGCGGATGGCTCGAATGGGCGCCGGGAATTTTATTTCTTACGATTTCTCTACTGGATTTTGCGGATGGAGCCGCTGCCCGATTCACCGGCCGTTTCAGTTTACTGGGTGAACAATTGGATATGCGGTTGGATGGGGCGGGGGTTCTGTTCGGCTCGATTATCCTGATTATGATTGGCAAGGCGCCCATATATTTTGTAGTAGTCGGGCTGGTGCGTTACCTGTATGTGTTTGGGCAGTTTGCTTTGCTAAAAACCGGGAAGCCGGTTTTTCCCCTGCCGTCAAACCCATACCGTCGGGCTCTTGCCGGAACGATGATGGGTTTCATCAGTATTACGCTATTTCCAATTTTCTCGCCAGTTGTCACAAGCGTTGCCGCAATATTATTTTTAATTCCTTTTTTGATCGGGTTTTGGCAGGATTGGTTGTACACAAGCGGAGTGATCTCGCCTGACCAAGGGATAAAGTTGCCTGTTGGCTTACCGTATGACCTTTTTCCTGATCTCATACGAATAGCGGCAGGTTGTTTTCTGATTTTTTCTCCAGCCTTTCCCACCGATATTTCCAACTTTTCCGGGTTTATGTTTTCATTATTGACCATAATGGGACTATTTCCACGTGTAAGTGTATTAGGCCTTCTACTATTTACGGGTAACCTCCTTTCTCATCAAGGTTCCGATCCCATGTTGTGGGCAGCTCTGTTTTTCGCTAGTGCATCATTTTTCCTGGGCGGCGGTCGATTTGCAATCTGGTCACCTGAAAATTGGTTGATCTACCATCGGGTAGGTGATGAAGACTAGGCCTTGAAATCCAAATTACGCCGTTTGTTGGTCCTGTTTTTCTGGATTTCCGCGCCAGTCTTGCTTTGGCTTGCCTTAAAAGACACTCCATTGGCTGGCATTCTCGAAACCATCCAAAAATTACAACTCTGGCAGGTGGAATTACTGGTTTTGTTAAATGCTTCCATCATTTTGCTAATCTGCACCCGTTGGCATCTGATATTAAGAACGCTTAAACAGCCTGTCCCTTTTTATGCGCTGATGGGATATCGGTTGGCAGGTTTTGCAATCAGTTATTTCACTCCCGGGACACAATTCGGTGGTGAACCGGTGCAGGTTTTACTGCTGCAGCAGCGTCATAAAATTCCTGTATCTGCAGCAGTTTCCAGTGTCTATCTTGATAAGTTGTTGGAAGTTTTATCAAATTTCACATTTTTGGTCATCGGGTTAATAGTTCTATTCCAACGGGGATTATTGTCCCAATTACCGAATGCCTGGTTAGGCTGGATCATTCCGTTTGTAATCCTATTTCCGTCAGCCCATCTGATTGCCCTGTGGTGCGGCAGGCGTCCGTTGGGAGCGATGATCAGAATAATATGCCAATACTTCCCGAAAGTGCGTTTTTTCTGCAGGATTCATGATTCGGTGGACCAGGCGGAAGAAGAGATCATGATCTTCGCCAGGCAGAAACCGTTGGTTTTACTGCATTCCCTGGCTATTTCAGCCCTGGTATGGGGGATGATGATCGTTGAATTTGGACTGGTTTACAGTTTTTTAGGTGCAAGTTTACCGTTGATGGAAGTTATCACCGCGATGGTGTTAGCCAGGTTTTCCTTTCTGGTTCCAGTTCCTGCCGGACTTGGCGCGCTGGAAGGGTCTCAGGTGCTGGCAATGGGTTTGTTGGGGGTTGATCCGGCGGTGGGTGTGGCAGCCTGCTTGTGGATCCGGTTGCGGGACATCACATTGGGTTTGATAGGAGCCTGGGTGGGAAGTCTTTTAGCAGGAAAAACAATTCGGAGTTAACTTTGAATGCCATTTGATTAATTGGCAATCTAACACAAGTAATCGAAATGTTAATAGTCCTATGTCTTTTCATTGAACGACCGTAGAAGGTTATTGGAAACAGTTGAATAATTTTGCTATACTAACGTCTGAAGGCAATTTCAATCAGGAGGACATCATGCCCGAGCACCTTTCTATTAGAAGAACCGTCTGTGCGCGTGTTCCTACCGCGGTAGGCGAATTTCAATTATGTGTGTATTCCAATAATTTGGATAACAAAGACCATATGGCATTAATCATGGGTGATCCGGGAGGAATACCATCGGTTCTTGTGCGCATCCATTCAGAGTGTTTCACTGGAGATGTGCTGGGCTCGCGACGCTGTGATTGTGGAGAACAATTACAACGCGCCATGGAATTGATCGCATTGGAAGGGCAGGGAGTCATCCTTTACTTGAGGCAGGAAGGTCGTGGAATTGGTTTGACCGAAAAATTGAAAGCTTATAACCTGCAGGATGATGGACTGGATACAGTTGAAGCCAACCTTGCTCTGGGTCACCCGGCTGATGATCGAGATTACAGCATAGCCGCTGCCATGTTGGATGATCTGGGGATTTATTCTGTTCGCTTGATGACCAATAACCCGACAAAAATCCTGGATATGCAATCTTTGGGAATAAAGGTTGAGGCGCGCATTCCGCTAATTCCAACGGTTAACCGGGAAAATGAACAGTACCTGGCAACAAAAGTTTTACGCATGAACCATTTGCTCACTATATAAAAAAGGAATGCTGTTGTGAAAAATATTACTTTGGAACTTCTGAAGTTACGCGAAGAGGATGAACAAACAAAAGATATCCGACTTCCCAGGGTAACCTTGAGTTATGCGCAGACTTTGGATGGCAGTCTGACTGTCCAAAGAGGCCAACCTACATCCATAAGCAACAGCCAGAGTCAGGAATTAACTCATGAACTGCGCACCGTCCATGATGCCATAATAGTAGGAGTTGGCACGGTCATTTCCGATAACCCGCGGTTAACGGTTCGCCTGGTAGAGGGAGAGAATCCTCTTCCCATTATTCTTGACCCTCATTTGCGTTCACCGTTGGAAAGCAATTTGATCATCAATCCAATTCGGAAAGCTGTCATTTTTTGTAGCGAAGGGGTGGATATGCATTGGCGGGAAGAATATACTCGCATGGGCGCCACCGTCATACCGGTACCCTTCAAAAGAACCGGTGAACTGGATTTACAACGCGTTTTGCAAGAGCTTAACTCAATGTTTATAAAATCGGTCATGGTTGAGGGGGGTGGGAGGGTAATAACCGGTTTTCTTCGGGAGAGAGTAGTGGATTACGCAGTTGTCACCCTTTCTCCTAAATGGCTGGGTGGTTTTCCGGTGCTGCAAGGCGTTTTAGGTCAAAATATGGATGAACTTCCCGGAATGGATAATCCCAGAGTTGAATCACTTGGAAATGATTTAATCATCTGGGGGAGGGTTAAGTGGGGCACATGACAGTGGAACAGAAATATTTGCTGTTCACTGCACCGGAGCAAGTTGATGTTTGTGTTCGGCGCCTTACTGAACCAGGCCGCGCTGAAGTGTTGGTAAAAACTAACCGATCAGCGATAAGTTCTGGCACAGAATCGCTCATCTTTCGGGGATTGTTTCCTGCGGATGAAGAACGTGATTCTTCTATTGCTTCTCTTCAGGGAGATTTTGAATATCCGTTTCAATACGGATACTGCACTGTGGGTACAATTTCTAAGGCCGGCGATCCGAAAAATCAGGATTGGGTTGGAAGAAGAGTGTTTGCTTTCCAGCCGCACGCTAGTTGTTTTCTTTCAAATATCGAAGATTTAATCCCTTTGCCGGATGATTTGTCAGATGAAGAGGCTGTTTTTCTACCAAATATGGAAACAGCTGTCAATTTATTAATGGACGGTGCCCCAATAACAGGTGAGCGGGTGGCGGTGATTGGATTGGGTGTAATTGGGTTGCTAACAACATCCATATTAAGTCAGTTTCCTCTGGATTTGTTGACAGGGGTTGATATTCTCCCCGCCAGGCGGGACATAGTTAGGGAAATGCTTAATGCTGTTGGACTTACTCCGGAGGAAGCACTGGTCAAGCGCCCTAAACAAGGCTACGACTTGATTTATGAGCTTTCAGGCAGCCCGGCGGGATTAAACCTTGCTTTAGAAATCGCTGGTTTTGAAACCCGTATCGTGATTGGTTCATGGTACGGTAGAAAAGATGTAAATTTGAACCTGGGTGGGAAATTCCACCGCAGCCGGATGAAACTGATTAGCAGTCAGGTGAGTACGATTGCATCTAACTTGACAGGACGCTGGACAAAGGAACGCCGTTTTTCTGTTGCCTTTCAACACCTCATGCGGTTACAGCCATCGCGATGGATTACCAATCGTTATTCGTTGGATCAGGCGAAAGAAGCCTATTACCAGCTGGTGTCTCATCCGGAGGATATTCTCCAAATTGTGTTTACTTACTAAATTATATTTTGGGAGGGATTTATGTATCAGGTTGCAGTAGAAAGAGATTTTATTGCCCAGCATTATTTGATTGGAGGAGATTGGGGAGAAGAGAATCAATTGCATTCGCATCACTATCGCCTTGAATTGGAATTAACCGGAGACTCTTTAGATAAGCATAACTATCTTGTGGATATCGTTGAAATAAACAATCTTTTGGATGAACAGGTCAAAATATACAAAGAAAAAACACTCAACGATTTCCCCTTCTTTTTTAACATCAATCCTTCAATAGAATACTTTTCAAAAGTTTTATGTCAGACATTGAATTCCGGAATCAAAGCTCCCAATATCCGTCGGGTTTCTGTTAAATTGTGGGAAAACCAGATTGCCTGGGCGGCTTACGAACTGGAACGTTAGTTGCGCATTGGGCTGGTGATATATGACAACCTGGAACCGCGTTCAGGTGGGTATTTATATGATTCTCGTTTAGTGGAGGCGTTTTACTCCCACGGTGATGAGGTAGAAATTCTTTCTCAACCTTGGAAACCCTATCCCCTTCGATTGATTCAAAATGAGGATGGTGGTTTTCTGGAC
>JBAWYZ010000091.1:0-8544 GCA_037143255.1 Leptolinea sp.
AACTCATCGAGATATTTTGATGGGTGGTGACCATAGATATGGACATCCAAACGCCTTTGCGTCAATTGTCTCAGCGCTTTGATCACGGTTGAATTAAGCAAAAACGTAGGCGCAAATACCCCATCACATAGATCAATATGATAAAGATCGATGCAGGATTTTTCTAAATCCTCAAAATCTTTTTGAATATTAATTGGGTTCGCACAGGCTAAGGAAGCCGAAATTTTGTAATTCATCAAATAATTTCCAACTTATAAATATTTTTAATGGATAGCATTTTACGATCACCCTATATTAATTACTATCAATGATTTTACGGTCATAATTACCTATATGTCTCTTAATTTGAGTTCGGGATTTTCAATAAACCGGATGAGTTTCGTCAAGGTAGGTCGCTCACCGGTGGATGAGGTTATATAATAGGCAGCCACTGAATTCGCCATCAACAATCTTTCCTCTGGTTCCAAATCCAGCAGAATTCCAATGATATTCCCAGAATTCCATGCGTCCCCAGCACCAGTGGATCTGAGGGGGGCTACCTCATAAGTTGGCACGACCGCCTCATTTTTTCCATCGAGAAAAGCTGAAAAACAAGAAGTGTGCACATTTAATCTCGCCGGTATTTTCGACTTTAATTCCCGGGTTGTCTCTTTTAATTCCTCCCAATTTGTTTTCTTTATGGGTTCTCTTTTTGCATACTGGCAAAGTTCATTTTCATTAAGGTTGAGATAAGATAAAGCCGGGTGTGAAATTGCCTTAGCAAACAATTCAGGAATCTCGTCTTGGCGTGGTGCAGGATCCGAAGTATCATAATAAGTAATAATTGCCTTCCCATCCAAATAATCAAATAAACGGCTCGCCAAATCAGTTCCCTTCATATTCAAACACCAATCAAAGACACCCACTAAATCAGCTTGATGGATGATCTCAAAATCTTTCTCGTCCAGGTCATCAAAACCAAAAGGACCAAAAGACTCTTCATCATTAATCATGATATTAATACAATCTTCACCAATCTCTAAGGCAGTCATGTTTGCTAGACTACCTCCCAACTTAACCCCGCCAATGTCCACCCCAGCTTTATTTTTTAGATAGAACTCAATCAGAGCCAGTCCAAGTTCGTCCGTCCTGGAAATGAAGTACGTCTTTACGCCCAACCTTCCTAAGGCTGTTGCTGCGTTAGCTGCACAGCCTCCTTGAACATTGACTTGATGGCTACGGGGATACAATCCACCCTTACGGCAGTAAATATCCTGTGTACAATTGATAAAGGTATCCAGATTGTTAACATGGACTAAGCGATCAAGAGAAAAGTCGTGCATTAAGACAACTGTCTTCGACTGTAACCTATCTTCACGTTGCGCTGTTTTCAGCTTTGCAGCCAATGAAACCCGGATTTCATCGTAGAGTTGTTTCTCCATAACTTATTATCCCAGAAATAAAGTAATATTATGATTTACAATCTAAAATCATCTTTCCCGTTGGAAATTAGCGAGGTTTATGAGCTTGGGTAAACCCATAAAACCTCGCTAACTCATTCTATAACCTATTAGTTTCTAATAAGCAACGATCAGTCCAGCAAAGATTATTAGACCTATTCAGGGAAAAGTTCTTTGATATTATCCTTGTTGACCAATGACATCGGGGCTTTCACTTCCGCTGGAAGTGCCTGCCCTTCAAGCCTCCGCAGTGCTAACGAAAGTCCATAGTAACCCAGTTTGTACGGGAAAGCTGCAATCGTTGCATCCAGTTTTCCGTCGCGAACATCCTTGATCGCTTCCGGTACTGCATCTGTCCCAACTACAATGATGCCAGCTTTGATCGAGGAACCGCCTACCGCTTCGATCACGCCCAACGCCATTGTGTCGTTTGCCGCATAGATACCCTTCACGTTCGGGTTCTTCTGCATGATGTTCGTCGCAGCGTCCAACGCCTTGACCCGATCCCAATCTCCAGGTTGGCTCGCAACCAGTTTCAACTGCGATGCTTTGATCGTGGACTCAAATCCGTCCTTGCGCATGATTGCTGCATTTGATCCAGCCTGACCTTCTACCATCGCCACTTCACTGCCAGCCGGTAACCGTTCAATCATGTACTTGGCTGCCAGAATACCCATCTCTTTATGATCTGCCCCAAAGAAAGTGGTTGGCACATCCGTGATACGTGCATCATCCACGTTGATAATCGGAATGCCAGCATCAGCCGCCTTTTTTAGTGCCGGATTCAGATTCGTGGTACTCAACGGTGAGACCGACAGAGCATTGACGCCTTTTCCGATCAACGTTTCTGCAAAATCCAATTGTTGCTGCAGATCAGACTCCGAATCGGCTCCTATAACTTCCACCTGAACACCAAAGTCCTTGGCGGCATCCAGATATCCAGCCTTGACTTGCTGCCAATGTTCATTGACCAAAGTCTTTACGATTCCACCAAAAACATAGGGTTTAGATGGCTTCGGAACTGCACCGAATTTCTTTTCGACTTCTTCCAATGTCATCGCAGCCGGAGTTCCTTCCTTCGGAGCTTCCTTTTGCTGACCGGCAGCCGGGAATAGTTCCTCAATATTGTCTTTGTTGACCAATGACATCGGGGCTTTCACTTCCGCTGGAAGTGCCTGCCCTTCAAGCCTCCGCAGTGCTAACGAAAGTCCATAGTAACCCAGTTTGTACGGGAA
Organism: Leptolinea sp.; assembly: GCA_037143255.1. Classification (GTDB taxonomy): domain Bacteria; phylum Chloroflexota; class Anaerolineae; order Anaerolineales; family Anaerolineaceae; genus Leptolinea. Next base: position 2,675 of record JBAWYZ010000091.1, read on the forward strand.
AGCTGCAATCGTTGCATCCAGTTTTCCGTCGCGAACATCCTTGATCGCTTCCGGTACTGCATCTGTCCCAACTACAATGATGCCAGCTTTGATCGAGGAACCGCCTACCGCTTCGATCACGCCCAACGCCATTGTGTCGTTTGCCGCATAGATACCCTTCACGTTCGGGTTCTTCTGCATGATGTTCGTCGCAGCGTCCAACGCCTTGACCCGATCCCAATCTCCAGGTTGGCTCGCAACCAGTTTCAACTGCGATGCTTTGATCGTGGACTCAAATCCGTCCTTGCGCATGATTGCTGCATTTGATCCAGCCTGACCTTCTACCATCGCCACTTCACTGCCAGCCGGTAACCGTTCAATCATGTACTTGGCTGCCAGAATACCCATCTCTTTATGATCTGCCCCAAAGAAAGTGGTTGGCACATCCGTGATACGTGCATCATCCACGTTGATAATCGGAATGCCAGCATCAGCCGCCTTTTTTAGTGCCGGATTCAGATTCGTGGTACTCAACGGTGAGACCGACAGAGCATTGACGCCTTTTCCGATCAACGTTTCTGCAAAATCCAATTGTTGCTGCAGATCAGACTCCGAATCGGCTCCTATAACTTCCACCTGAACACCAAAGTCCTTGGCGGCATCCAGATATCCAGCCTTGACTTGCTGCCAATGTTCATTGACCAAAGTCTTTACGATTCCACCAAAAACATAGGGTTTAGATGGCTTCGGAACTGCACCGAATTTCTTTTCGACCTCTTCCAATGTCATCGCAGCCGGAGTTCCTTCCTTCGGAGCTTCTTTTACAGAATCCGCTGGTTTGGTTGGTTCAATGGCTGGTGCCTTTGTTGGTTCAGATGGCTTTGCCTCTTCTGCTTTCGGTTTTTCCGGTGCAGGGGCTGGAGCTGCTGGTTGACAACCAACGCTGGATACCAGCATGGTTACGACAAGCAACAAACAGAAAACATTAAACAACTTGTTTTTCATAGATTCTCCTTTAACTCTCCAATAGAATACTTCTGATGGGACTCTTCTTCCCACATTACCTTTTCATAAATAACATTTTCTTATTCCGATTCTTTCGTAAATACTGACCTCCTTTTTCAAAAATAAATTTATAACCTATGCCCTCTTTTTTGCTAGTTGATCCCCTAATACAGCCAGAATCACCACAATACCAATAGCCACCTGCTGGGTAAAGGTCGGAACATTCAAGATGGTTAAGCCGTTTCGAAGAGCACCGATAATCAAGGATCCGATAATTGTGCCAAGTATCCTCCCTTCTCCACCCATTAAACTCGATCCGCCCATCACGACCGCTGCAATGGCATTTAGTTCAAATCCCGCACCAGCGATCGGTTCGGCAGAACCAAGCCGGGCTGTGAGAATAATCCCACCCAGGGCAGCAGTTACCCCACTGATTCCATAAATCAAGGTCTTCGTAAAACTAATATTCAACCCAGAAAGATGGGATGCTTCTTCATTACCACCAATGGCGATCACTGATTCACCAAATTTGGTTCGGGTAAGGATGAAATAACCCAGTAAAGCGGCTACGATTGCTAAAATCCAAGGAGTTGGAATTCCCAACCACTCTCCGGCTCCAAAGCTCCGAAATGCGTCCGGCGTTCCGATGACGGGTCTACCATCCGTAAAAAGCAAGGCTAGCCCCCGAAACACACTCAAACCACCCAGAGTGGCAATGAACGGGGGGATGTTCGCCTTTGCGATCAGTATACCCATCATCATGCCACAGATTCCTCCTAAAGCCAACCCGCCTATGATTGCTAGCGGAACAGACACACCTTGTTTCATCATCGCAGCGACAATCACTCCCGTGAATGCCAACACGGATCCAACCGAAAGATCGATTCCACCGGAGGCAATTACGAATGTCATACCAATTGCGATCACCGCATTGGTAGAGGATTGCAAGACAATATTAAGAAGGTTGCGAGATGAAACAAATTTGGGTTCCAAAATTGTGAAAATTAAACATAAGACAATCAGTGCAACAAAAACGCCAAATTGCCAGAGAAAATGGAAATCTAAAATTTTCTTATCAGGTTTGTCCTCTAATTGAGGCTCTAGTTTATCATCTTCAGGTGGACAAATACCGGTTGTGTTAGTCATTCGAATTACCTCCTATAACTACGGACTTTTGATATTCTGCCTTTATTCCAGAGGCATAATGCAAAAGCTCTTCTTCAGATGTTAATAAGGGATCAAATTCTCCCATTTTCCTGCCTTCATGCATTACCATAACCCGATCGCTCATTCCAATCAATTCTGGCAATTCAGATGAAATCAAGATCACGCAAGAACCTGATTTTACAAGTTGGTTGATTAAAGTACGTACATCCATTTTTGCGCCTACGTCAATGCCGCGAGTCGGTTCATCGAAAATCAATATCTTCGCCTGGCTTGCAAGCCATTTGGCGAGGACAACTTTTTGTTGTGTACCACCACTCAAATATTTGACAGTTTGGTTGAGGGAAGGTGTTTTAATCGATAAATGGTCAACATAATACGTTGCTGTTTGGTTTCTTTTAAGGGTGCGGATAATGCCCCATTTACAGATACGATCCAGAATCGTCAAGGTAATGTTTTTATTGACTGGCATTCCCAAAACCAATCCCTGCCCTTTGCGATCCTCGGTAACAAAACCAATTTTAAGTGCGATCGCATCTCTTGGAGATTTTATTCTTACTTGTTTGTCGTCGATCCAAACTTCGCCGCTCATAATCGGATCTGCACCAAAGATAGCCCGAACAAGCTCTGTTCGTCCAGCGCCAACCAAACCGCAAATACCAAATATTTCACCCCATCTGGCGCTAAAAGAGACATCTTTCACACGTTGATTCTTTGTAACCATATTCTTAACTTCTATGGCAACTTTCTGAGCCGAAATGCAGTTAATATCTGACATTTGCATGGTTTCAATAAAGCCCAGTTTTCTCATCTGAGCAGCATGAGAACCAGACTTCCCTTCTATGATAGCCACTTTACTTTTTGGATGCAGATTCTGCTGCAATAAATATCGGGCAGCAAGTGCACCGATTGCTCTTTGATCAGCGGAGATAAAGGTCGTTATGGGAACTTCCAATATCTGAGCGTCATCAACATTGATAATCGGAATGTTCCTTTCACAGAACTTAACCAGAGCCGGCGTTAAATTAGTGCTTGAGATCGGGGAGACACAAAGTGCATCTACACCCTCCTCTAACAATTTTTCGGCTAAAGCTAATTGTTGATCTATCGCAGTTTCCGAATCAGCATAAACAAGTTTAAGAGTTACACCATAAGCAGCAGCCGCAGCTTCATATCCATAACCCATCTCTTTCCAATGATCGTTCTGAAATGTCTTGAGAATTGCCCCAATAGTATAGGTTTTTGCAGGTTTTGGAGGAGCTTCTTGCTTGTAGCCAAACTCAATTTTGCCTCTGACCGACGCAACTTTACCTTCTGGATAATAAGCAGAGAGGTTTTGTGCGGTCAAAAGTGCCATAGGCCAATCAATCTGATTTGGCAGCTTTTCTCCCTCCAATGCTCGGATTGCCATTTCGAGTCCCACCCATCCGTAATCGTAGGGAGAAACGCCAATTGTTGCGGAAAGATCACCTGATTTAATGCGGCTCATTGCACTGGAGGTCCCGTCTGTACCGACAACAGTTATCTCTTTTATTTTTCCTTCTTCCTCTAAAGCATCCAGAACACCCAATGCCATCGTATCATTCGATGCATAGATCCCTTTAATATCCGGGTGTTCAGCAAGAATGCTTGTCGTGAGAACTTTTGCATAGTCACGGCTCCATTCAGCAGAACTGAAGCGGTGCCGGTGGAAGAATCGCGTCAATTCTCTTCCGACCATCATACAAACCAAGTCATCTAAGGAGATATCTTTGATATCCACAGATCCGGCAACCCTGCCATCCCGCAAAACGGTGACACGGTCTGCCAGATCAAAAATCTCTTCCAGGCGATGCGATATGTATATTACGGAAACGCCACGCTCTCTAAAGGAATTGATGACTTTATACAAAGTCTCGATCTCTCGCTCAGTTAAGGAGGATGTGGGTTCATCCATAATGAGAATATTGGATTCGATCACTAACGCCTTGGCGATTTCTATCATTTGCTGCTGGGCAACACTTAGTGTATTGACAGGCACATTCAAGTCAATTGAGAGACCCAATTCATCGAGTATTTTTTTGGCTTTTTGTGCCCGCATCTTCTTATCAATCGTACCAATTTTTGATATTCCAATATCTGTACCCAGAAAAATGTTTTGGGGAGCGTTCATTTGCGGAACAAGATTCAACTCCTGGTGAATAATACTTATTCCTGCTAATCTGGCTTGATGAGCATTCGTAAAATTCGCAGGTTTCCCATTCAAGAGGATCTCCCCACGATCTAACGAATAGCTTCCAGAAAGAATCTTCATCAAAGTTGACTTTCCCGCTCCGTTTTCTCCAGCAAGAGCATGTACCTCTCCCCCTCTAAGGGTGAAATTTACATCCTCTAACGCTTTAACGCCTGGAAAAGATTTATAAACATGACGAATTTCAAGGATATTTTGTGATTCCATTTTTCTCTTCACCCTTCTTTTCATTGTGTAATCTGTACATCTCAACCGCTAGGCTTTCAGAAACGATTAAGGACTTGATAATACCCAACTTGCATCCACCTAGAAATGCCCTTGCTTTTTCTTTTTCAGCTCCTAGCGCGAGAACATCTCGGACTTTTCGTAAATCTTCTAGTGAAACCGCTATATATTTAGACTGGTTCCAAAATTCTATTGTATTTCCATATTCGTCGAAGAACTGAGCACAGATTTCTCCGACAGCCCCATGAGCTAACAACTGTTCTAAATCAATCTCTGATACCCGGCCACTTCCGCTTACATATTCCTTTTTTCCGATCTTTAAATCTGCAGAAACCGAGGCAACGCCGATACAGGCAAAATCAAGCTGTTTTGCCTTATCCAGTGTCTCCGCAATCGATGACACACGCAGCAAACCCTGCCTGGCGGCTTCATCTGGTACGAATGCCGGGATAAATAGGGCTTCTGCCTGAGCATTCCACCGCAAGGCAATTTCTCTGGCAATCTCGGTCGCACTAATAGCACTATGTTCCAACCAGCAGCCCATTATCGGTAAAATTAGCGAACCGGAACGATTAGCTGGGCGCAGCCGTTTAACCATAGACATAACGGTACGACCTCCAGCTACACCAATTCTCGTTGATTCAAAGGTATTGTGCTCAAAGTAATTCGCAGCTACTTGGGCGATTAAATCCATGGCTTCATCAACATCTTCTCTAGCTGGTGTAACCGCAACATATTTCAGATCATAGCTTCGTTTTATCCATTCTACGAGCATATCTGCTTGGCTTGAGGGAGGGACGACAATTGTACGAATATATCCGCGGTTGCGAGCTTCTTTTAAAGCTCTGGAGACAGTCGCACGGGAGATACCCAACTTAATTGAGATATCTTCTTGACTCAAGTTTTGTTCAATATTCATCCGTGCAATCTCAATAACCCGATCGTCTTTTATCATAGGTAATCCCAACGTGAGTAATAATCGTAGCCATTGAAACCGGTACCATAATATTAAAAACGCAAACATATCAAGAATGATTTTCCTGACACTTCTTAGATTAAGGTCTTCATTCTTTTGGATGAAACTCAATTTAGATATTCATGCAAAATATTTCATGCGTGTAATTATTTACATGATAACATATAGAATTAAGAATGTCAAGAAGATGACTGTCCATTTCCAGGTTTTCTTCAATTAGAAAATTACATCGGTATTTTCAAAAAACATTAAACAATACACCAGAACGCATCTGTCAAACCTACTTTAATT
>JBAWYZ010000092.1:0-8457 GCA_037143255.1 Leptolinea sp.
GTGCTATGCTATATTAGATTTGACGGATAAAACCTGGGACGTGCGCCGCGCTCCCTATGATATCTCTGCAGTACAGCAGCGCATCATCCGGTCTGGTCTGCCTGTTCGCAACGGAGAACGTTTGCTAGGCGGCTGGTAGTTTCGGGAACAAAACTCGGGGAATATTCGTCAAAAGTACAGAAAATCCATAATCATTGGAGGAAAGAATGAACCGTATTTGGTTATCCCTTGTACTTTTGGTATTTGTATTGTCTGGTTGCTCACAGGCAGCAGCTCCAAATCAGTCCTTTTCAGCAGATATGCCTGGCGTACAAAAAGCGGTAGAAGGCGGCGCCATGCAAGTGGCTCCCTCAGCGCCGATGGCTGAGCCGCGCATGGATGAATCCTCTAACTCAGCCACTGTACCAGGCGGCGGACAGCAATCTGCCGTTGACCAGTTGATCATCCAAAATGCGAATATTTCCATTGCTGTTGTTGACCCGGCCAAATCAATGGATAGCATTATCAAGATGACCGATGAAATGAAAGGGTTCGTTGTCAGTTCCAATATCTTCAAATCTCGCAATGAAAACGGCTTGGAACTCCCCGAAGCCCGTCTAACCATCCGGGTTCCCGCAGAGCGATTGACGGATGCAATAGATCAGATTAAGGCGTTGGTCCCGAATGTGCTTACAGACGTTCTTTCCGAGACCCGCAGCGGTCAAAATGTAACAAAAGAGTATACCGACTTAAAAAGCCGCCTAAAAAACCTGGAAGAAGCCGAAGCCCAGTTGCGTGAAATCATGGCCTCTGCCACCCGGACAGAAGATGTCATGTCTGTTTTCAATCAATTGACGCAAGTGCGGGAACAGATTGAAGTCATAAAAGGGCAGATGAAATACTATGAAGAATCCGCTGCCATGTCCGCTATTGAAATCACAGTGCGCTCCAAAGCCTCCGTTGCGCCGCTTTCCATTGGCGGATGGCAACCAGGTGGTGTAGCTCGTGATGCAATCCAATCTTTGATCAATGCGCTGAAATTCTTCGCCAACGCCGCCATCTGGATTATTCTTTTCCTACTGCCTGTCCTGATCATTCTCCTAATCCCAGTCTGGATCGTGTTTCTAATTATTCGGGCGAATGTCCGCCGCCGCAAGGCCGCAAAAGCCAAAACTGAGGAGATAAAGAAATAATAAATCCTGGTCATTGTCTACACAACCATAGGGAATCGAAATAACAAAAGAACGGCGCAGATTGTGAAAGGCGCCGTTCTTTATATTAAAAGCCGTTCCCAATTGAATTTCTTTCACCCGAATAGCCAGGCAGCGACCCATTTCGAGCATAACCGGATTGCCCGTTGGGCCTTCTCCGTCATTATCCCGCTGCCTGAGTCTGACGAAATTCCGCTGCCTAAACCCGGCAAACTCCCGCTGCCTGAGCCTGCCGAAGGCTGTGTTTGGCTTCGACAAGCTCAGCCACCGGACAGCCATCCGACATCCACCCGACAACCACCGGACAACCACCGGACTTGGGAAAATAGCGAAATACTGATTTGGGGAAAGGTCGAGTGTGGCTTGCTGTTTTGTTCCAAGGTTTAACAGTCAATTTCCCTTGTCAAAGGTATAATCGTTTCTCGGAGACGAATTTTATCTATGCCGACTATTCTACTTTCTGCACCTTATATGATGCCAGCAATTGACCGATTCACCGGTATTCTGCAGCGCTATGGGTGTGATTCGATCGTCCCGGAAGTACATGAACGGCTTTCGGAAGAAGAAATTTTGCAATATGCCGGTCAATTTGATGGCGTTATTTGCGGAGACGATTACTTTTCTGCCATGGTCATGGACGCTTGCCTTCCGCGCTTGAAAACGATTTCCAAGTGGGGAACTGGCATTGACTCGTTGGACAAAGCCTACGGCGCCAAAGTCGGCATCCCGGTTCGCAACACTTTGAATGCTTTCACCCTGCCAGTTTCAGATACCGTGCTGGGTCTGATGCTGTGCTTTGCCCGCGGCATCCCCTGGATGGACCGCGATGTAAAGAAAGGTTTGTGGTCAAAGTATCTCGGTAAGTCGTTAAGCGAATGCACCCTGGGTGTTGTAGGTGTCGGTAATATTGGCAAGGCGGTCATCCGCCGGGCAGGCAGGTTTGGCATGAAGATTCTTGGAAATGACATTATCCCCATTGACCCGGATTTTATCGTTGAAAACGAGATCGAAATGACCACGCTTCAAGATTTGTTGGGGAGGGCAGATTTTATATCTATAAATTGTGACCTCAACTCCACCAGTTTTCACTTAATAAATCATGAAACAGTGAAATGGATCAAACCTGGTGCAGTATTAATTAATACTGCCCGCGGTCCTTTGGTTGAGGAAAGCGCTCTGATTGACGGCTTGCAATCCGGACGATTAAGTGGAGCGGGGTTCGATGTATTTGAAACCGAACCGCTTCCCAAAGATTCGCCATTGTTACAATTTGAGAATGTACTTCTTTCCGCACACAATTCCAATGCCAGCCCGGCAGCGTGGGAACGAGTGCACCGAAACACCATCCATAACTTATTGTCCGACCTGGGGATTCCTCATGCTGATCTGGATAAAGTAATGGAAGATTCTCTGAAGGTTAGTGGAACTATAACCGCAGGGAGGTAATTTGATGACAGATAAAATGCGAACCATGTTAATCACTGGAGCCGCCGGAGGGATAGGTCGGGCGACAGTTCAATTGTTTTGCGAATCCGGCTGGCGGGTGATTGGTGTTGACCGGGCAAGATTTGGAGAAGGATTTCCGGAAAACGGTCTATTTATTGAAGCCGATATTTCTGATCCGGCTGCTATGGATACGATTTACGAAAAGGCGAAAGAATTTCATCCCTCTCTGGATGCGGTAGTCAATAATGCAGCTTACCAGATCACCAAACCCATCCTCGAAACAAGCGCCGAAGAGTGGGATATGGTAATGGCCTCCAATCTGCGGTCGGTATTTCTCGGAGCTAAACTTGCGTATCCATTATTCAAGGTTGCCAATGGCGGGGCAATAGTCAATATTTCCAGTGTCCATGCCATCGCCACATCCGCAAATATTGCCGCCTATGCCGCCAGTAAAGGTGGACTATTGGCATTGACTCGCGCCATGGCGATTGAGTTTGCCCCGGCAAATATTCGAGTCAATGCAGTGCTTCCCGGGGCGGTGGATACCCCCATGCTGCGCGCCGGTATGAACCGTTCACACGCTGGGGATGGGACAATTCACGAACGCTTGGAAAACCTGGCCCGCAAGACCGTCAACGGCCGTGTGGGTAGGCCTGCTGAAATTGCCCATACCATCTATTTTCTGGCTGACAATACCCAATCCTCCTTTATGACCGGTCAGGCGTTGGTTGTCGATGGCGGGGCGACAGCCCGTTTGAGTACAGAATGACCGATTTGCGGGAAACGATCAAACAAACCCTGCCAAAGCCGTTACTTGAGATATTGCGGGATTCTCGAGATGCAATGCAACGCTATCAACAATGGCCGGCAGCCACTTTTGATTCGCGCCGCAGGAACAGCATTGAACGGTTGGCAGCATTGCAAGGCAGCCGCAAGGGAGAACGCTGCTTCATTATTGGCAACGGACCCAGTCTAAAACAAACAGATTTATCCAGGTTGAAGAATGAAAACACCTTTGGGATGAACCGCTTTTATCTGATGTTCCCGCAGCTTGGTTTTAAGACCACATATTTTGTTTCCATCAACGATCTGGTAGTAGAGCAATGCGCGTCTGATTTACAGGCACTGGATATCCCGACATTTATTTCCTGGCGCGGCCGGCAATGGGTTCAGCCACGTAAAGACCTGTATTACCTGTTCTCCACCTACACAGGGGCGAAGTTTGCCGAGGACATCCGCGGTCGGTTGTGGGAAGGGGCGACTGTAACCTACGTCTCCATGCAGATTGCCTATTTTCTCGGTTTCCAACAGGTCATTTTGATCGGGGTGGACCACAGTTTTGCCACCAAAGGCAAACCAAATACCACAATTGTCAGCGAGGGAGATGACCCCAACCATTTTGCCGGAAATTACTTTGGCAAAGGTTTCAGGTGGCAGTTACCTGACCTGGATACTTCCGAGATGGGTTATATTCGCGCACGTGAAGTTTACAAAGAATCCGGCCGGGAGATCATTGATGCCACTGTGGGTGGAAAACTAATGGTGTATCCCAAAGTCAATTTTGAAAGCCTCTTTTAATCCAATATGATTTCGCAACCGCGGGTAACCATCGTCACACCATCATATAACCAGGCCGCCTTTCTGGAGCAGACCATCCGCTCTGTGCTGGATCAGGGTTATCCAAATCTTGAATATTTTGTCGTGGATGGCGGTTCAACGGATGGCAGCCAGACGATCATTCAGACGTATGCTGATCGAATTGACTGGTGGGTCTCTGAGAAGGACATGGGACAAGCCGAAGCCATCAATAAAGGATTTAGCCGCAGCACGGGTGAAATCATCGCCTGGATCAATTCTGATGACATCTACCTGCCAGGTGCATTGTTAGCGGCAGTTCAGGCGCTACAGGACCATCCTGAAGTCGGTCTCGTCTACAGCAACGTCCTTTCCATCGATGCCGAAGGCGAGCCTTTCAATCTGATGACGTACGGCAACTGGGGATTAGTTGATTTGATGTGTTTTAAGATCATCGGACAGCCGGGAGTTTTCATGCGGCGAGCTGGTCTTTTGAAGGCGGGAATGTTGGATTTATCCTACCGATTTCTTTTAGATCATCACCTGTGGCTGCGGATTGCCCAGAATTGTCAGATGCTACATGTCCCTGAAACATGGGCTTCTGCGCGGGTGCATCCCAAAGCCAAGAATGTAGCCCTCGGGCGCGGTTTTGGACAGGAGTCCTATCAACTGGCTGCCTGGATGCCTTATCAACCTGGATTACGTGATCTGTACAAGAAATACCGCCGGCATATCTGGGCAGGAGCCAACCGCATGAATGCACGCTATCTGCTGGATAGTGGAGAATCGCTGAGCGCGCTGCGAGCATATTTGCGTAGTTTTATGCAGCATCCGCCGACTGCCCTGACTGAATGGCGTAGAATTGGGTATGCAGTCGCCAGTCTATTTATCAATGTAGAGAAGTTTAAGAATAACTTTTTAGAACGCCGCCGTGCTGATCTATTAAAAACGACAAGCCCTGATTTGGAAACAGCGAAAACTAAAGAAGGAAACTATAAGAACGAATAGCATGGAAACCCCATCCCGATTATTTAACCAATCCACCTGGCTGCGTCGTATCGTAATTCTGATTCTGGTGGCGCTCGCGCTAGTTATTCGATTGTATGACCTGGACGACCTGCCATTTGATTTCCATTCCACCCGCCAAATGCATTCGGCACTGATGGCAAGGGGTATGTATTATCAGACCCGTTCAGACATACCCGAATGGCAGCGTAATATGGCCGTGCAACAGTGGAAAGCGGAAGGATTAATTGAACCGCCCATCATGGAAAGCATCACCGCTTTAGGGTACCAGATGGTTGGAACGGATGATCTAAAAATTCCTCGTCTCCTCTCAATCCTTTTTTGGATGATGGGCGCTTTGCCACTCTACTGGCTTGCCAGGGGTTTAATTGACCGCAACGGCGCGGTTTTCGCGTTGGCTTTCTATCTCATCCTTCCGTATGGCGCGCTGGCCAGCCGGGCTTTTCAGCCGGACCCATTGATGGTTTCGAGCATTCTCTGGTCTGTCTGGGCGGCCTGGCGCTGGGCTAATCAACCGGGCTGGAAATGGGCAATTGTCGCAGGTCTGCTGGCCGGATTTTCGGTCTTTGTTAAGTCGGTGGCAGTTTTCTTTGTGGTTGGCGCATGGGTTGGGTTGCTTCTTTCTACAATGGGTTTCAAGCGGGTCATTAAAAGCATTCCCTTCTGGGTGGCAGTCCTTCTAGCTGCCCTACCGTTTGCCATCTTCACTTTTTACGGGTTAATCATCAGCGGAGAACTAGCCGGGCAGTTCAGCCTACGCTTCTTTCCAGGTTTATGGATTGACCCGGTTTGGTATTTGCGCTGGAACGGAGAAATTAGCAGCGTAGTGGGTTTTGAGTGGTTCCTGGCATCCCTATTGGGCGTTTTCCTGATGCAAAAACCTGCCGGGAGATGGATGCTTTTTGGTTTATTTACCGGTTATCTGATGTTCAGTTTTGCGCTCCCCTACCATGCCATGACACATGACTATTACCAGGAGCCGTTGATTCCTCTGGTAGCACTGGGTATCGGATCAGTCTTATCAGCGCTCGTGGCAAAAATGGAAGGGCCACGCTGGCTGGTGTTACTGGCGGTTTTGGGCGTTCTTACTTTTTGGGTGAGCATAAAAGCCTGGGATGTGCGCGTCACCTTGAAGCGCAGTGATTACCGCGGAGAACCTGTTCTCTGGCAGAAATTAGGCGAAAAACTGGGGCATACCTCCAGTGTTCTGGCAATTACGCAGGATTATGGGTATCGATTGGAATATTGGGGCTGGCTGACACCGCAAAACTGGATGAACTCTGGTGACTTCATGGTGCGCGAATTGGCTGGTCAACAGTTTGACCGGGTTAAGCTTTTCAAGGAGCAGGTGGAGGGTAAGGATTATTTCCTGGTCACCTCTTTTGGCGAATTTGACAGCCAGGCGGAATTCAAAAAAATGATGGTCGACGCTTTTCCAGTTTTGGAACAGACGGATGATTACATTATTTTCGATCTCAAACATCCCGTGACACCTACTGGTGACAGCGCGGGGAGTAAAAAACCATGAATTCATCCACTTCCTGGTATGAGCGGCTTTCTATTCAACACATAATTCTGGCTATGATTATCCTATTGGGATTCGGAATCCGCATTTTTGACCTGACCGATCCTCCCTTGGATTTTCATCCTACCCGCCAGTTGCGCTCGGCCATTCTTTCTCGCGCTTATTATTACCAGTGGAATCCATCCGCTGATCCAGTAATCCGTGAAAAAGCAGTCGCAATGGGGCAAGCGCTTGAAGTGTATGAGCCACCAATCCTGGAAGGTATCGTTGCATCGATTTATTTGGCAGCCGGGCAGGAAATCTGGTGGGTATCCCGCATTCTGAATGCCATCTTTTGGAGCATCGGTGGGTTGGCGCTCTTCTGGATTAGCTGCCGTTACACCGGCTTTTTTGCCAGTCTGACTGGACTGGCCTTTTACCTGTGCTTGCCGTTTTCAATCATAGCCAGCCGTTCCTTTCAGCCGGATCCGTGGATGGTGATGTGGCTGTTGTTGGCCATCGCCGGAATGTTGCGTTGGATGGACGAGAACCGCTGGCGAAGTGGGATATTAGCCGGACTACTCGCCGGGTTGGGTATGCTGGTGAAGGTGATCACTGTTTTTCCACTGGCGCTCATCTGGGGGGGGGTTATTCTCTCTCGAACGGATTGGCGGAAATGGCTAAAAAAACCGCAGTTCTATGTGGCAGCCGGGCTGGCTGCTCTGCCTTCTATCATTTTCTATATAGTGAATCTTGGTCAACGTTCGGCGGGATTCTTTTCATTCTGGACTCTGGCGCTTTCCCACCTTCTCCTCCAGACAAATTTCTATGCTGACTGGCTGGCTATGCTTCACAACTTGTTCGGTCTGAGCAATATACTGCTGTCGATCTTGGGTATTGCACTGGCAAAACGGGAATACCGGGCAGTGTTGGCTGGCGGATGGATCGGGTATTTCATTTACGGGTTGTTCTTCCCCTACCAGATGATCACGCATGAGTATTATCATCTGATGGTGATTGCCCTGATAGGTCTGTCGCTGCCACCGGTAGCGGACGCGATTTTCAAGCAGTTGCAGTCACAACACTGGTTCTGGCGACTGGCAGCTATTGGTGGTTTGGTATTATCCGCTGGCTACTGTCTGTTTGTTGGCCGGTCAGTGCTGATAGCACGCAGTTATGCCAGCGAACCGATTGCCTGGCAGAAAATCGGTGAAGCCATTCCGACGGAAGGCAAGTTGATTGCACTGACCAGTGAATATGGCAACCGCCTGATGTATTACGGCTGGCGGGGGATTGCCGGCTATTGGCCGGACAGCGGGGATTTGAAACTATTCAGTTTGGCAGGCAACGGGCCCATGGAGTTTGAAAGCTACTTCGCTGAAAAAACAGCCGGAATGGATTATTTCCTGGTTACCATGTTCTCTGAATTTGATAGCCAACCGGACTTGAAGAATAAACTGACCACGAATTATCCTGTACTGGGCGAAGGCGACGGCTATCTGTTGTTTGACCTGCGTCACCCGAAAAACAAATGATAAAAGATACCGCTTTACCCCTGGTTACAGTTATTACGCCGTCCTTTAATCAGGCGTCTTTTATTGAGAAGACAATTCTTTCAGTTCTGGAACAGGATTATCCAAATCTCGAATACATCATCATTGACGGCGGATCAACTGATGGAAGTGTTGAAATCATCAAGCGCTATGCAGCCCGCTT
>JBAWYZ010000093.1:0-8087 GCA_037143255.1 Leptolinea sp.
GTATTGCCGGTACCGGATTTATTGGCCCAGCACATCTGGAAGGTTTGCGCCGGATTAATATTCCAGTAATTGGTTTGTCGGAAGCCAATCCTGAACTTGCTAAAGAAAAAGCCGCCCAATTGGGGATCGAAAAAGCTTTCGGTTCTTTTGAAGAAATGCTGAAAGATCCGGAAATAACCACTGTGCACCTGGCCACCCCGAATTTACTGCACTTCCCACATGCCAAGGCCGCTCTCCTGGCAGGCAAGCATGTGATTTGCGAAAAACCACTGGCCATGAATACTGCTGAATCGGCTGAACTGGTCAAACTGGCTGCAGATAAGAAATTGGTCAATGCCATCAATTTCAATCTACGGTTCTACCCAATTAGCCATCATGCCCGATCTATGGTGCTGGCTGGTGAAATCGGCAAAGTTTTCGCAATTCACGGATCATACCTGCAGGATTGGCTGCTTTATGAGACCGATTGGAACTGGCGATTAGAACCCGGACAGGGCGGTAACCTGCGCGCTGTGGCAGATATTGGCTCGCATTGGCTGGACCTCACTACTTTTATCACCGGCCTTAAGATCGAAGCGGTCATGGCTGATTTCCAAACATTCCTTCCTATCCGGAAGAAACCAAAGAAGGCTATCGAGACTTTCACCGGGAAATTGCTGACTGCTAGTGATTATGAAGACAAACCAATTTCCACCGAAGATTACGCGTCTATTCTATTAAGATACGAAAATGAAGCTCACGGCGTAGTCACTGTTTCCCAACTCAGCGCTGGAAGAAAGAATCGACTCTCTTATGAAATCGATGGGTCAAAAGCTGCGCTAGCGTTTGAATCGGAACATCCTAACGAATTGTGGATTGGACACCGCGAAAAACCGAATGAATTATTGTTGAAAGATCCATCCCTTCTGTCTACCGAGGCCCGGTCAATTGCATCCTACCCAGGCGGCCACATTGAAGGTTTCCCGGATACCTTCAAACAGCTAAGCGCAAAAGTGTATGAATACATCCGCAAGGGTGATTTCTCAGCCAAACCAGATTTCCCGACATTTGCCGATGGTCACTACGAACTCCAATTATGCGATGCCATTGAACGCAGCGCAAAAGAAGACCGCTGGGTAAACGTTGGCTGAAAAGGAGCAAAAGCGGGATTTGGTTTTCAAATTAGTCACTTTAGCGTAGAATAGCAGAGCGGTGTGAAGGGAGTACCTCACCGCTCTCTTCATAGAAATTTATTCTTCAGGTGATTTTGATGGCGAAATACATTGGTTGCGATCTTGGCGGTACCAATATGCGGGCTGGGATAGTTGATTCGGTATCAGGCGAGGTTACAAATTTGATTTCTGTGCCGACCCTGGCGCGAGATGGTCAGGATGCCGTTATGCGCAGAATGGCAGACTTGTTTCTCAAGGTCATTGAAACCGGCCAATTGAAAACATCGGATATCGGTGGGGCGGGAATTGGGGCTCCTGGAACTATTGATATCGAAAAAAGGGAGACTGTTTTCCTTCCGAATATGCACGGCCTATGGAAAAACGCCCCTCTGGCAGCTCGGATTTTGGAATTCACAGGTCTATCGACTTACTTGTTGAATGATGTACGCGCTATTACATTCGGTGAATGGAAATTTGGAGCAGGTCGCGGAGCCAATACAATGGCGGTTTTTGCCATTGGTACGGGCATCGGCGGCGGTCTAGTAATAAACAACCAGTTACACCTTGGAATAGGGGGAGGCGCCGGCGAACTAGGTCATACAATGATCGACTATAACGGTCCGTTATGCGGGTGCGGCAACCACGGTTGCCTGGAAATGTATGCTTCGTCCCCGGCCATTGCAGCCGCCGGTATAAAAGCCGTTGTTCAGGGATGGACGACTAAGATCGGCGAATTGGCCGGGTATGACTTGAATAAAATTACAGCCAAAACTGTCTGCCAGGCTGCCAGTCTGGGTGATCCAATTGCCAAAGATATATATGAAAAGGTTGGATATTACCTGGGTATTGCGGTTTCAAATACGATATTAAATATTTCCCCTGATAAGATTGTAATTGGCGGCGGTGGAATCAAAGCTGGCGATTTATTGCTGGAACCCTTGCGGCGAACGGTGAAAGACCGCGTCCGTATTGTGCCTGTTGATAAAATCAGCATTGTGCCAGCCGAATTGGGTGACAATGGTGGCGTGATCGGTTGCGCTCTCTGGGCGGAGCAGCAAAACACGAAGGATTAATATTCTGTTTTGCAGACTGGTGCATTATCTTATAAATGATTGTTTCCTCTAACAATTTGCCTTGATAATTTTTGCCAACTCATTCTGTCTTTCAGCCTCCTATGAGGTTGTGTTTCATAAGTCGCAGTTTTGTCTTCAGCTTCCTTCAGCACCCGCCCCACGGCGACGCCCTTACTGGGAGTATATATCGAGGGAAAGATACTTGCGTAGTCTTTCCCTCGAACCCTACTATATTATCCTGAATATCGATTAACCGACTTTGGGCTCTATCAAACCGTAGGTTCCGTCACGCCGGCGGTACAGAATATTGATCCCGTTATTATCGGTGTTGTAGAAGATGAAGAAATTTTCGTGGCCTAACAAAGCCATTTGCTCCACCGCTTCGGCTTCATCCATTGGAATGAGGGCGAACTCTTTCCGCCGAACTACAACATGCTGAGCGCCGATTTCTTCTGCGACTGGCTCGCCTGGGGTCACAGCAGACGCTGGAGTACCGTCTCCGCGGCCATGTTCTCTCTTTCCCTTGTAGCGCTCGATTTGCCGTTGCATTTTGTCCAGGGTGGCATCTAGTGCTGTAAAAATATCATCTGCCCGTTCTTCAGCGCGGAGAATGTAGCTTTTTCCGCGAATAGTGATTTGGGCAACATTTCTATCATTAACGCTGCGAGCATTTTTAAGGTGGGAAAGATCAATGCGAATTTCATCAATTGCGGGAAGTAATCTGTTAAACTTGGCAACTTTTTTATTTACATAATCACTAATTCGTTCAGTAACCTCCATGTTCTTTGCTGAAATTTCGACCTTGAAATCCATTGAAGCCTCCTAAATAAATTGGATTGATGGAATCCACTCCGAAGGGCTAATTAATTCAATTTCAACGGGGCACGGGCAAGCGTAAGGGCATACACTTTTATTGCTCCAGCTTGTTTAAGAGCCAATGCACATTCTGAAATTGTGGACCCGGTAGTAGATACATCATCTACTATTATGACAGATTTTTGGCTAACATACAAAGAATTGGCGTGAAAAGCGCCTAAAACATTTTTACGGCGCTCATCGGCTGAAAGGTCAATTTGACTACGGGTATCAACGACACGTTGGACTGCTCTGGCAGAATACGGTTTTTGGATTAATGCTGCAAAGGGTTTGGCGAGTATTTCTGCCTGGTTATATCCGCGCATCCGCTGTCTCTTTCGGCTGAGGGGGACTGCTGTAACCAAATCAGCGCTCCAGGCTTGTTTCTGATACACCTTTACCAGATGCGGAGCCAGAACTTCGCCGAGCCCCAAATCATGATTGTATTTTAGATGATGCAATGCTTCACGGATTCTTCCTTCAAATAGGGTTGCAGAACGCAACGCATCAAAATCAGGTGGTTTCTGGATGCAATCATGGCAAACACCTTGCCCCGACCCAGACTCGCCACAAATTGGACAAATTGGTTCCGGCATAGTTTGAATGGAATCTCGGCAGTTAGAACACCATCGAGATCCTTTCGAGTTGCAACCCGGGCATTCAGGTGGAAATACAATATCAAGTATTTTCCATACCAATGAATTCAATTGAAAAGATACCTGTTGCCAACGAATGGCAGCAGCTGTTTCTTTTGGTAGCTGTTCTATTTGAACATCCCGCTGAGGGCAGAATGGGCCAATCGTAGGGCGGCAGGCGTCATAAGAACAATCATAATTGAGGGAAAGATTAATAAACCCATTGGGACCAGCATCTTAATTGGCACTTTGTGCGCCTCTTCTTCTGCCATTTGCCTTCGGCGAACACGCATTTGATCGGATTGGATCCGCAATACTTTTGCCAGACTGACGCCTAATTGTTCGCTTTGGATTACTGCAGCAACAAAACTGGTCATCTCAGAGATTCCAATGCGTTCTGCCATTGTTCGCAACGCTTCGCGGCGAAGTTTTCCCAGTTGAATTTCACGGATGGCTCTTGCAAATGCCAGGCTCAGCTCGGTCTGCCACTTATTACTGATCTTCGACATGGCTGCATCAAAACCCAGGCCGGCTTCCACGCAAATAGTTAGAAGATCGAGCGCATCCGGCATAGCCTTGCGAATGTTCTTTTGCCGCCGGTTGATGGCTGAGCTTAGCATAAGTTGAGGGAAGAAAAAGCCAAGTATGGAAAAAACCAGTACGATGAGAATAACCAATCCTAGTGACCAAGCTACTTTGGCAATGAAAAAGATGAAAAACATCAATCCGCCGAACAGGACGAAGGAAATGAACTGCAAAGCCATCAGCAATGTTGGGTCTAGTTTTGCAGGGCTGCCGGCAAGTTCCAATTTTCTGGCAGTATTCTGCAGAGCATTCTGCGGCGTGAAGCGGATGGCAGTTTCACCCAGTTTACGAGCAACCGGAAAAATAACCCGTTCTGAAAACGGAAGAGAGAGTTCCATCTTTTCCAAATTAACAACTTCTCCGGTTGTTTCCATTTCTTCAAGCCGATCTTGAAGAAAACGAGTATTCTGAAAAGTTGGATTTCGGATGCCAATAACTACAAGGATGACTGCAATAATCAGTACCACAGCGAGAATTACAATTAACCCGATTACGATAGGAGACATTTTACGAGTCCATTCTGCCGATTAAACCTCGATTTCACCGAGTTTATTCATGGCAAAGTAACCAGAAATAATGAGTAAGGCCCCAACGGCCAAAGAAATATACCCGCAAGGGACGTTTTCTGGTTTAAAGAATTCCATCATATATTCTTTGTTCAAAAGGTAGAGAATACCAATAATAATAAGCGGCAACATCGAAAGAAAACGGCCGGAATACATAACCTGCGCGGTTAGAACCCGAATCTCACCTTTAATGCGAACCCTTTCACGGATAGTGAAACTGACCGTATCCAGAATTTCTGCCAGGTTACCACCAACCTCGCGTTGCACGTTGACAGCGGTGACCACAAAGTCCAGATCATCACTGGGAATGCGCCTCAGCAGGTTTTCAAGAGCCTTTTCCATGGAAACGCCAAGTTGCATTTCTTGCACAACCCGCCGAAATTCATCATTAATGGGTGGTGGTAGTTCGCGGCTGACAGCCTCCATAGCTTGAATAATCGCAAAACCAGCGCGCAGCCCATTGACCATCAGGTTCAACATATCCGGCAATTGCTCGTCAAACTTTATCAGACGCTTGGATTGTAAGCTTTTCAAATAAAATCGCGGGATGAATGCACCGATAATGGCGCCAATAATGGCAACCAGAATATAACGCCCGCCGAAAAACCAGAAAATAAAACCCACACCAATCGATGCGATTACTATAAGAGCGATAAATTCGCCTGTTTTCAACTTCACGTCTGCTCTGGCAAGACTTTTTGATATATTGTCACCCAGTGAAGAACCTTCCACCCGTCTGTTAAGCCATTCTGTCAAAGGAGCAGCGGCTTGTTTTTGCACCTCTTCAGGTTCGGCGTTTGTTTCAGCTAAATGTCCAAGCCGTTCTTCCACCAGGTTCTTGTCGCTGCGAACAGACACAGTAATACCGATAATCAGTAGAATGAAGGCAATGCCTCCTCCTATCCAGAAAATCATTATCAGGTTCATAAGGTCACCAAAAACAGGATCAAATTATCTCCATAAATTCAGAATTGCAGTTATCTTTTACCAACACCAAAAAGAGAAGTTGGTAAATTGATACCAGATGCGCGTATCTTATCCATAAACTTGGGTACCATGCCACTCGGACGAAGCATTCCGATAATCTGGTTATTCTCGATACCAGCTTGTTCAAAAGTGAAGATGTCCGTCGCGGTGATGATGTCACCTTCCATTCCCATTACTTCCGTAATATAGGTAATTTTACGGGTGCCATCTCGTAATCTGTCCTGATGAATAATTAAATTTATGGCAGAAGAAACCTGCTCGCGAATGGCGCGAACTGGCAAATCCATTCCGGCCATCAAGACCATGGTTTCAAGACGCGAAAGTGTATCTCGGGGACCGTTGGAGTGGGCGGTTGTCATAGACCCATCATGACCGGTATTCATGGCTTGCAACATATCCAGCGCAGCTTCATCGCGAATTTCACCGACGATGATCCGGTCAGGACGCATACGAAGGGCATTGACTACTAACTGCCGGATTGTGATTTCTCCCTTACCTTCAATGTTCATTGGACGGGATTCCATGGTAACAACATGTTCCTGCTGCAATTGAAGCTCAGCCGGGCTTTCAATCGTGATTATGCGTTCATCAGAAGGAATATAACTGGAAAGTACATTCAATAAAGTGGTTTTCCCTGAACCCGTACCACCGGAAATAATGATATTTAGCCGGGCTTCAACGCAAGCTTTAAGAAAATGAAGAGCCTCCGGGGTTACTGAACCATATCCAAGCAATTGCTCCACGGTTATTGGACGTTTGGAAAACTTTCGGATGGTTAAAACTGGGCCATTGAGCGAAATAGGGGGGATAACGGCATTGACACGAGAGCCATCCGGCAAACGGGCATCAACATAAGGGCTTGACTCATCAATTCGGCGGCCAAGCGGCGAGACAATCCGGTCAATAATTCTCAGGACATGATCATTGCTTTCAAAGGTTACATTGGCCTTTATGAGACGTCCACGCTTCTCAACGTAAATACTCTTAGCCCCATTCACCATGATTTCAGTGATGGCTTCATCCTCAAGCAGTGTTTCTAACGGGCCGAACCCCAATATTTCTGAACAGACAGATTCGTACAACCGAATTTTTTCAGGTCGGGCGATTGTGATATGTTCATCAAGGATCATTTCGTCAATAACTCGTTCAATCTGCAAACGAAGTTCTTCCTTACGGGACATATCGGTTGTTGGTTCAAGAGTGGCCAGTAATTTGTTTTGAACTCTATTTTTGAAATCCGTAAGGCCTTCACTGGTTGCAAGGTTATTGGATAAGCCCGAACGGGGTTGGGTTGGTGTTTGGGTCACCGGACGATTGGGATCGTTGTTTCCACTATTTCCACCAACGCTATTATCTTTTAAAGAACTATTACCTGAATCGGTGCTATTGAATCTTTTGAGTAGCGCCATTTTTACCTCCTACGCAAATCCGCCCTTTTACTTAATACCTGCCTGTGAATAGGCATTATCTTCCTGTTTGCTGATTTTTTCTTTAATCAGCGATGCCAATTTTTGAATACTTACACTTACAGGATGGGTGCGGCTTTCAACAAAAATCGGGACACCTTTATTAATGGATCTCACTACATAGGCTTCATCCGCCGGAACTGTCAGGTTGATGGCCTGATTTAAGCGGCTGCCCACTTTTGCAGGGTCGATACTTGTATTTTTGTCATACCGGTTTAGCACAAAAATGATGCGCTCTCTTTCTATTCCGCTCATATCTGCCACACTCAGGAATTGACTGCAATTTTTTATAGAAGGAATCTCGGGCGTTGAGATTAAAACTATCACATCCGAAGTAGAGAGCGCTGATTGAACGACATCCGATAGATACGAGGAAGTATCGATAATTATGTATTGGAATGACTGCCGCATGAGCGCAAGAAGTTTAACAAATTGGTCACCCGTTACGCGATCAACCAAATCTGGACTAGGTGGAGGGGCAAGAATTTTATACCCCACCGATTTTGGTTGCATTAATGATGCCGCAACAGTTTCAGGATCCAAATCATCTACCCGAACAGCGAGATCAATGATCGAGTTTCTGGGTGTTTCATTCAAAAATACCGGAACATCTCCATATAGCAAACTGGCATCAACCAGGGCAACATTTGAACCTTCCCCATGCATGGCTGACCCCAGATTGGTGGAAATAGTTGTGCAACCCGTTCCACCTTTCGGGCTGTACACAACGATAATTTTCCCTAATTTCATGGGGGCGTTGCTGAATGAA
>JBAWYZ010000094.1:0-8052 GCA_037143255.1 Leptolinea sp.
AGTACTGCGCCACTAGTAAATGGACTGGTGGGATCAACCGCAAGGATGGCAATTTTTGCGGGGGGATAGCCTGGTTGTTGCGGACTTCGGAACGCCCTGGCCAACTGATTAATCAAGGTCGATTTTCCGCTACCTGTAGCGCCAGTGACACCAATTACATGGGCTTTGCCGGCATGTTGATACAAAACATCCAGCGCCAATCGACTTTCGGGCGTCTTACTTTCAATTTGGGTAAGGGTACGCGCCAGCGCCAGCCGGTCACCTTGGAGAAGGGCATCAACCAGATTCAAGGCGCTAATGGATGAGCCTTACCTTTCCTTAACGCCGGCAATGGCCTGACGTATGGAAGTAATGATTTCTTCGGTTGTTGTTCCCGGGCCAAAGACAGTGGAAACCCCCATGCCTAATAAAGTTACAGCGTCTTCTTCCGGGATTATTCCGCCAACAAATACCGGCTTTTCGCCCATTCGGTTTCGTTTTAACAGTTCAAGGATACGTGGAACCAGCGTCATGTGCGCGCCGGAGAGAATAGACAGGCCAATCGCATCCACATCCTCTTGTAAGGCGGCTTCCACAATCATCTCGGGGGTTTGACGCAGACCGGTATAAATCACCTCCATGCCGGCATCCCGCAACGCGCGGGCGACAATTTTCGCACCGCGATCGTGTCCATCCAGACCAGGTTTTGCTACTAATACACGAAATATTTGGCTCATATTTGCTCCAACGTACAAATTATACCCCCTTTGAATGGGTATATTCCCAAGCTGATTCCAACCATAATCAAGAATCTCAAGAAGGCTTATACTATCAAGTTGCATCAACGTTAAGCTGGTGGTAAACTTTCTGAGTAACAAGAAAACAATATCAAGGACAGTGAAACTTATGCCTACAATTTTTCCATTTACTGCGATCGTTGGCCAGGAACGCATGCGCAGAGCGCTCGTACTTAATGCCGTTGATCCGCGCATTGGGGGCGTTCTTATTCGGGGAGAACGCGGAACAGCTAAATCAACTGCAGCGCGCGCACTGGCAGCCTTGCTACCAAATGTGAAAGTTGTAACTGACTGCCGGTTCGGGTGCGACCCGGATGCTCCAGCTAGTTTATGTACCGAATGCCGCGAACGGATAGCCAAAGGTGAAATTCTTCCAGTACATACCCGCCCCACTCCATTCGTCAATTTGCCTATTTCAGCTACAGAAGACCGGGTAGTAGGCACGCTGGATATTGAAAAAGCAATTCAAAAGGGAGAGCGTCATTTTGAACCAGGTGTATTGGCAGCAGCCAACCGCGGCTTGTTGTATATTGATGAAGTTAATTTATTGGATGATCATGTAGTTGATGTGCTGCTCGATTCCGCAGCAATGGGAATGAATATTGTTGAGCGCGAGGGTATTTCCTTTTCACATCCGGCGCGTTTTATTCTGGTGGGGACGATGAACCCGGAAGAGGGCGATTTACGTCCGCAATTGTTGGACCGCTTCGCCCTATCGGTGGATATTCATGGTATTCGTGATTCGCGCGAGCGCGTCACCATTATGGAGCGTAACCTGGAGTTTGAAGCCTCAGCGGAGGATTTTCGGAAAAAGTGGGAACTAAAGGAAACCGAACTATCCAAGCAAATTGAAGATGCTCGCAAACTTGTTGACCGGGTAGGGTACACCAAACGCAACCTGATTTCTATCGCTTCATTAACAGCATCCATGAATGTTGATGGTCACCGCTCTGACCTGGTGATATTAAAAGCTGCAAGGGCACAGGCCGCAATCGAAGGGCGCACCGCCGTTACTGATCGAGATATTGCCATGGCGGCTGAACTGGCGCTTCCGCACCGCTTGAAACGCGGCCCGTTTATGCAATCAGAAATGACTATGGAAGACCTGCAGGAACGGATCGAATCATTGCAAGGAGCCGCCAACCAAGGCCAGCCAAAACCTGACGAAGAAGCCCAAGAAGAAGGTTCTGAAGCGCTAAAAAAAAAGTAAGTGAGAATGCGGTAGCCGAAGAACAACCTGATTTAAAGCCGCCTCCTGCCGAGAGCAAGCAGGTTTTTCAAGATACAACCGCCCATTGGTGGGATGGAGGAGAGAAAACGAAAATCGGCGAGTCGTTCAACCCGCGCAAATTGGATACGCCGCTGGATCAGATGATCCGTAAACAGGGTGGACGCAGGTCACGCACCAAGACTGAACAGGCGCGCGGACGTTATATTAAATCTCGTCCCACGCCGGGAAAACCATTTGACCTGGCCTTTGATGCAACTCTACGGGCGGCAGCGCCGCACCAACGTAACCGCGCAGAACAGCGCCGGCATGTAGCCTTTGCCATCAAGCCGGCAGATTATATGCGCAAGGTTAGGGTGCGCCGGTCTGCCAACCTGGTACTGTTTCTGGTAGATGCCTCCTGGTCTATGGCCGTTGCTGAACGAATGGCCGCCACCAAAGGCGCCATACTTTCATTGCTTACGGACGCCTATCAACGCCGTGACCGAGTGGGGTTAATTGTATTCCAGAAAGACCGCGCAACATTAGTGCTGCCACCAACCAACTCGGTGCAATTAGCGAAAAGTGCGCTATCCGAAATTCCGGTAGGAGGGAAGACTCCACTGCCAGCCGGTCTGCAAATGACGTTGGAAGTGCTTCATCGTGAATCAAATTTGCACCCAGATGTGCAACCTTTATTGATTGTACTGACAGACGGGGCCGGGAATGTATCCATGGGACACATGTCTCCACTGGATGAAACCAATATGCTGGCGGATATGTTGGCAGAAGAGAAAATCCACAGTGTGGTGGTCAATATGGAACATGCCGCCTTTGATCAGGGGCTTGCGCAGGTGCTAGCCGATCATCTAAAAGCGCCCTGCTTTACCATCACCGATTTGAAAGCCGAAAGTTTATACCAGGCAGTCCGAAACGAAATGTCTAACCCCAACCCGACTGCCTGAACCCACCCCCTGGATATTACATAATAATAGGAACACAAAGAGATCCTTTGTGTTCCTATTGGTCTTTTTAAAAGGAGAGGCTTTACTGACTAAAACCGCGTCCCTGAATGTAATTCTCCAACTGGTTGATAGTTTCTTCTTTGTTGGAAATTAATTCGCGAACAACATCTCCAATTGAGATGACGCCGGTGATTTTGTCATTTTCCAATACCGGCAGATGCCGAATGCGTTTGTCAGTCATAATCTGCATACATTTTTCAATAGGTTGATCAGGAGAGACGGTGAACACATCTTTGATCATATAATGTTCTACTGTGGAATGTAGTAGACACTGACCAGTCTTCGCAATGGAACGGACAAAATCCCGCTCTGAAACAATGCCAACCATTTTTCCGTCTTTGGTGACCATTAACGCACCGACTTCTTTATCGGCTAACATTTTAAGCGTGTCAATCACCGATGTTTCGGGTGTAACAGACCAAACATCCACACCCTTGTTCCGTAAAAGATCTCGAACAGTAACCATTATTTTCTCCTCCTTATTGAAGAACGATTGACTTATAGTAATTTCCGGCAAAAAAAGCTGTTTATAGAGCCAGATAAAACTTTGATCATTAAGTATATGTTAGCGCATCCTATAGTTAAATGCAATAGGGAATGGCATTAAATTCTTTAGACGAAACCTGTTATCCGATGGTCACAGATGTATAATGGGGTTGGAGGCACTGTGTGACAACTAATCCTACCCGAGATCGTGTAAATCCTGAAAAGATAGATACCACACCCATTCGCCGACCGGATTGGATCCGGGTACGTGGGCCAAGCGGCGAGGCATACGAACAAATACAGCAGTTAATGCGCAAAAAAGAATTGCACACTGTCTGCGAAGAAGCCGGTTGCCCAAATATGGGTGAGTGCTGGGGCAGTGGAACCGCCACATTTTTAATGATGGGCGCTATTTGCACTCGGACGTGTGCGTTTTGTGATGTAAAACACGGCCGCCCTGGCCCGCTGGATATGCTGGAACCAGAACGAGTAGCTCAGGCGGTAAAAGCCATGGGCTTGAAGCATGCAGTTATTACCAGTGTGAACCGCGATGAACGCAAAGATGGCGGCGCCCCGATTTTTGCCATGGTAATCAATGCCATCCGGCGTGAACTACCGGGTTGCTCGGTTGAAGTACTCATCCCCGATTTCAAGGGAGATCTGGATAACCTGGCTATAGTTGCCAAATCCCGCCCGGAGATACTTAATCACAACGTGGAAACAGTTCCGCGCTTATTCAAACAAGTACAGCCCCAGGACCATTACGAATGGGCACAGGCTGTATTAAGCAACGCGAAAAAGATCGAGCCAGACCTCTTAACCAAATCCGGTATGATGTTGGGTTTAGGCGAAACGATGGACGAGGTTAAAGCAGTAATGGATGATTTGCGCATCTGGGATGTGGACATTTTGACGATTGGCCAGTACTTGCAGCCTTCCCGCCAGCATTTGCCAATTTCACGTTATTACACACCAGACGAATTTGCAGAATTAAAAGAATACGGCATGAGAATTGGTTTCAAGTGGGTAGAGAGCGCCCCGCTAGTACGCTCATCCTATCATGCAGCAGATCAGGTGCGGGCGCTTAGCCCGGTGCATCACAAATTATATGGTGAAACAAAATCTGCTTCCTGACGGAAGGATATTGATTCTGAACAATAGAATTGACCAATCACACTATTCTTTTAAACTAAAATGTTTGAAAAACAACTCTTTTGAAAGTTTCGCCCCGGCTTCGCTCAATGCAACAGATGGAGATTTTTCCTTTGGATCGCTAATAAATCCTTTTTCATATAATCTATCCAACGTTTCCCAATTCAAGCCCTTCCACGCCCTGGTAGCATATTGATCTTGAGAACTTGTAAGGAAAAGAAGCGCTAAAACCATTTCATCAACTTTTTCTTTATCGAATTCCATAACATCATTCTCACTTTCATCTGCAAGCTTGTGATCTCAAATCTCACCATTATGACGGACTGGGGAACAAAATCTTCCTAGATTTTTTAGCTGGTAAAAAAAGCAGCCGGACAATTGGGAGCCGTATGGGTCATTCGATGGACAACAATGGCCGAGTCGTCTTCCTGGGCTTTCAAAATGACACACGCATAATCACGGCGATCAGCCGACGAAGAATGATATTACCCTGTCTTTTTCGCGCGGCGCACAGATAGAAGACAAGTACAACCTGCTCATGGGGGGTAAGTCATCAAAACACAGTAATTATGAAAATGCGTCGGGGGTAAACAAGGCAGTGTTGGCATAAAATGTAAACTAACTTTGGAATTGGATGCAAAATAGGCTGGGTCATGACCCAGCCTATTTAATATTATGGAAAAACTTAGCCGAATTATTTAGCAGTTTCGCGGGTGTTGAAGTCGATTTCGAGCAGGACATCTAATCCGATGCAAATGCCTTGCAGTGTGATGAAAAGACCCAGACCGGTCAGCAGCGGAATCGCAAGGTTGGAATAAATCCAACTGCGAGCAGCGCCTTGCTTGATGAGTTCAGCAAGGGGCGCACCCTGGGACAATTCCTGCAGGTTCATG
This sequence comes from Leptolinea sp., assembly GCA_037143255.1. GTDB lineage: Bacteria > Chloroflexota > Anaerolineae > Anaerolineales > Anaerolineaceae > Leptolinea. The sequence goes on from JBAWYZ010000094.1 coordinate 5,540, forward strand.
AAATTTCCAACAACAACCAGCAAAAAGCCAACCAAAACTACCCATGAGAATACTCTGGCAACCATTGCGACCAGGGTCAGAGCCTTGGGGCTGTAATAGACAGGTTCGTTCTCTTCAACATCAACAACGATTTCAATATTATCTTCAGACATGATTTTCTCCATAATTTTGATGACTAAGTTTAACACATAATTTGTGGAAGAATCATTTTTGTAATACCAAAACGATTCTCTTAGGCGACCTTGATGTTATCACCAGGCTGACATCGCAGTTGGAGAAAATTTCGGTAATAATGGGCCACAAAAACGAAAAGATGCAACCGTTATCAATTGCACCTTTTTCACTTTCGCTGATTTGAGGCTTAAAATTAATTCGGAACAGTTACATTCTTTTTCATAGTGTTATTCCCCTCATTACTCTCCTCGACTGAGGTTCCAACATCTACAACCGCTTTAGTAGTGATCGAAGGAAGATACACACTTGGATACCCGGCGTACACAAAGCTAAGCACCTTCCCGCCTCCTGGGTTATTGTTATCCACATTCCAGGTGTGGGTAAGATTATCTCCGTAAAGTTCTCCTGGCCACCATTTTACAGTGAACGGGCCGGAAACAGCATTCCCTTGATTATAGGTAGAGACCCTTACGGTCACAGGTTGTCCTTTTTTGAGGATGGGTGGATCAAAGGTAATATCGGTAATGATTAAATCCGGCTTTCCAGCCACCGGTGGTGGTAATACTGGCGGTTCTTCAACAACCGGGTCCGCTCCTGGCGCTACGGCCACGATTTGCACATAAAAAGGTACGCCACCGCCTATGCCAAAAACAACCCCATCTGGAGAGCGCAGACGGAAATTGCCCTTATATGTTCCCGCGGCTCCCGGCGCTTTGAGTGCGACGGATACCTCCACACTCCCGCCATATGGAATAGTGCCCCCGGTGACGGCAACTGCGTCTGGTGCATTCATGCGGTCACCCGTGTCGAATATCACATGATAGCCGGATGTCCAAGTGCAGGAACCATTATTTTGTAGACGCCAAGTCTTGGTGAAATTGGTATTGGTTTGAATTTCAGTTCCATCGGCGATATTTACATCCGCCAGAAAAGTTGCCTGGTTGCACGGTCGCGTTGTCAGCGTGAGAGTTGGTGTTACTGTAGGGGGCTCAGCAGTTTGTGACGGGGTACGAGTCACCGCGGATGGAGGCTCAGGCGGGATAGTATTTGTCAAAGTTATAACAGGGACGGTTAAGCCCGCGATTACCGTTTGTGCAATTTCAGTGGCATTTACTGGAGGGATAGGGGTTCTTGTGGCGCTGATTTCTTCGTCCGCAAATGGAAGGTTACAGGAAAGAGAAACTAGAATGCATAGCGTAACAAGAAACAACCAGAATTTCATTCTTGAAGCAACCATATATTCCTCCCGGAAACAGCAGAATATATTTACAGTATCGACTCAAATCTTAATAGATTTTAAAAATACTATATCAATTTTTGTTAGATCATGCAATAGGTTTTCAGTGAAATTGTGCAGGCAAATTGATTTTTGCATGCACCCATAAATTGTGGGGATCTCAAAACAATAATGGGAGATAGCATTAGACACACATCCCGAAAACCATTTCGGGATGTGTGTCTAATGGTTATTTATTTTTGAATTTAGTTACGGCCATCTATGCAGCGACTGGCTTTTTATCTTTCTCTTGCTTTTTCTTCTTTTTTTCTTTATTCTTAGGACTTTTATCTCCCATTGTTACCTCTTCTTTCTTCTTTTGTTGAATAGAAATGGATAGGTGTGGTGATGTGATCCTGAAATTGTGAACACATTAACATTATCACAAAAATACAGAGAAGGAAAGGGTTAACAAAAGTTCTTCCTGTTAGCCCAAAGTGGGAATGTGTGTTTTAATTCTCTCAGTTCGTTTATTCTTAGAAAGCTACTTAGCCCCAATTTACTGTGTTTTTGACTACAGAAATATCCTTACCCATTTTTCCGAAGAAAATTGGTACCTTTGTTACTGCATTTATGGCAAGCCTCATCCATTCTGTATCACATCCATTGCCAAATTGCACCATATTCCCAACTTTGATCCTCGCCAATGTGCACTGAATTACCCGTATACACTAATTCAGAAAATAAACTTGCGATGGCATTTCCCCTTTGTTACCCCTCACCACATTACACAAACCGTAGTGCGGTGAGGGAGCGAAAACCTGAACCTATGCACTCAACTTGAAGCGGTTGACCACCTTCTGCAGTTCCTGGGCCAGTTCTGCCAGAGACTGAGCGGAGGCTGTAACCTCTTCCACCTGGGCAGACATTTCTTCAGCGGAGGCGGAAACCTGTTCAATGGCAGCGCTGTTTTCTTCACTCACGCTGGCAATGCTTTCGATTGCCTGGGTAACCTCGGATGAATTGGCGGCCATTTCTTCGGTGGCAGCAGTGTTTTCTTCCACCACAGCGGAGACAGAGTCAACCGCGGCAACCAGTTCACCGGCAAAGACATTCATCTGTC
>JBAWYZ010000095.1:0-8048 GCA_037143255.1 Leptolinea sp.
TCCATACACATTTATAAATCAGCAAGGAAAACCTGACGGCTTCAGCGTTGACCTTATGAATGAAGTTGCTAAAGTCATGGGTGTTGAAGTTGAAATTAAAGTAGATACCTGGCAACATGCAGTAATAGCGCTGCAAAACGGGGAAATTGATTTTCTGCCGATGATGGCCTATTCCGCAGAGCGCGATAAATTATTTGATTTTTCAGCTCCCCACACAATTGCTTACGATGCCATTTTTACAAGAAAAGGCACCCCTGTCATTCACGCCATTGATGATCTACGTGGTAAAACAATCATCGTAATGGAGGGGGATCAGGCACATAATTATTTGCTTACGCTTGATTTCATTACACCGGAGCAATTGGTTCTAGTAGACAGTTTGCCAAACGCGCTTCGATTATTAGCTTCGGGTAAAGGCGATGCTGCCCTGATGCCCAAGTTGGTGGGTTTACTTTATATTCAAAACCTGAAACTTACCAACCTTGAATTGTCACCAATTGTTGTTGAGGCCTACACGCGCCCCTTCAGCTTTGCGGTTAGAAATGGCAACCAGACAATATTAGAGCGATTGAGTCAGGGATTGAATATTATCAAGTCAACCGGACAATACAAAACAACTTATGATAAATGGTTTAGCAGTGTGGAACCGGTGGGCATTCCGTTGAAGACTGTGATGACTTATTTGGGTTGGGTTGCATTAGTCGGTTTACTGATTGGGTCTATGTTGTTAGCCTGGTCGTTTTCATTGCGGAAGCAAGTATCACAGAGAACCAAACATCTTGAAGCAGAGATAAATGACCGAATGCAGGCGGAGGAAGCCTTACAGAATTCAGAAGAACGTTACCGCCTACTATTTGAAGAAATGGCTGAGGGATTTGCCCTGCATGAAATCATTACCGATGATGCGGGTAAACCCATCGATTATCGTTTTTTGGATGTAAACCCCGCCTATGAGAAACTGACCGACCTGAAACGCGAAAACTTGATCGGGCGCCGCGTGCTGGAAGTGATGCCTGGAACCGAATCCTACTGGATTGATTCTTACGGCAAAGTAGCTTTATCTGGTGAGCATCTGAAAATTGAAAACTATGCACAGGCGCTTAATAAGTGGTATGAAGTCAGCGCGTACAGCCCTAAACCACGCCAGTTTGCCGTCTCATTTTCCGATATCACTCGCCGCAAACAGGCTGAAGAACAACTGGAAAACCTGGCGAAATTCCCCGCGCAAAACCCCAACCCGATCCTTAGAATTTCACGCGAAGGTCAGGTTTTATTCGCCAATCCAGCCAGTAGTTTGTTATTAACAACCTTAAATACGCCGGTGGATGATTGGTTACCGGCAGAATGGAAAACTCGTATCGCAGAGATTTTTGCCGCAAAATCCAACCTGGAAATGGAAATCATCTGCGGACAGACCATCTATTCCTGCAATTTTGTCCCCATTCTGGATGAAGATTATGTGAATGTCTACGGGCGCGATAATACCGAGCGCATTCGGGCTGAACAGGAAATCATTCAACTCAATGCAGCGCTCGAGCAGCGCGTGCAAGAACGCACGGTCCAACTGGAAGCCTCCAACAAAGAACTGGAGACCTTCGCGTACTCTGTTTCACACGACCTGCGCGCCCCCTTACGCGGCATTGACGGCTGGAGCCAGGCGTTGCAGGAAGACTACGCCAGCCAGTTTGACGCGCAAGCGCTGCAATATCTTGACCGGGTACGCAGCGAAGCCCGCCGCATGGGGCAACTGATTGACGATCTGCTCAATCTCTCGCGCATTTCCCGCGCTGAAATGAGAAAAAGCGCAGTGAATCTATCTGAATTAATTCAATCTATTGCAGATAGAATCCGAGAGGAACATAAAGACCAGACCATTGAATTTGACATTCAGCCAGACCTGACCTGCACGGGTGATAAACGGTTGCTGGAAATCGCCTTCACCAATCTACTGGAGAATGCCGTCAAGTTCAGCAATACCCGCCCGATAGCACAGATTGCTTTTGGACACACTATAATAGATGGGCAAGCCGCTTTCTTTGTAAAAGATAACGGGGTCGGGTTCAACATGGCATACTCCCAAAACCTGTTTGGCGCATTTCAGCGCATGCACTCGCAGACGGAATTTCCCGGTACCGGCATTGGACTGGCAACCGTGCGGCGAATTATTCAGCGGCACGGCGGTATCATCTGGGCGGATGCCAAACCGAACGAAGGCGCAACTTTCTATTTTGTATTCCCGGAGGATGAAATTGAAAAATAAAGTGATTTTGCTGGTGGAAGATAACCCGAGTGATATTGAGCTGACCATAAGGGCGTTTGCCCGCAGCCATATAACCAATGAGTTGGTCGTTGCCAGAGATGGCAAGGAAGCCCTGGACTATTTGCTGGGGGATGGCAAATTGGATGGGAAAGCCAGGGATGATTACCCGACTGTAATCCTGCTGGATATTAAATTACCCAAGGTTGACGGATTGGAAGTGCTGCGTCAGATCCGTGAAAATGAAAACACACGCCGCCTGCCGGTAGTCATGTTGACATCCTCCAATGAAGAGCAGGATGTTGCCACCAGTTATGACCACGGGGTAAACAGTTATATTCGCAAACCGGTTGATTTCAACCAGTTTGTCGAATCGATTCAACAAATGGGATTGTACTGGCTGGTAATCAACGAACCGCCGCCGTTAGATTGAGGAAATTATGGCCGATCTTCTTCATGCGCTGCTAATCGAGGATTCCGAAAGTGATGCCGACCTCGTGCGGCTCTATCTAAAAAAAGATGGCTTTGAACTCGTTTCCGAGCGGGTTGATACCCTTCCTGAGTTGAAAGCCGCTTTGAATAGACCGGATTGGGATGTCATTATCTCTGATTACAACCTGCCCGGCTTCAATGCCGTGGAGGCTTTGGCATTGTTTAAGGAGACCGGAGAAGAAATTCCGTTCATCATCGTTTCAGGTCAAATTGAGGAAGAAACCGCGGTCGAATTAATGCGCACCGGCGCCGCCGATTACCTGATGAAGGATAAAATGGCGCGTCTGGCGCCTGTAGTGCGGCGCGAATTATTGGAAGCCAAAATACGCCGCGAACGCCGGGAAACCGAAATTGCGCTGGTCGAATCCAACCGGCGCTTTCGCATGATGTTTGACCAATCTCCCTACGGAGTATTGGTTATTGACCCCATTACCACGCAGGCGATTGAATTTAATACGATTGCCCACAACCAGTTAGGCTACACCCGCGAAGAATTTGCCCGCTTGCGAATAGCAGATTACGAAGTCCGCGAAAAGCCAAAGGAAACTGCCAAACATATTCTGGATGTCTTTCAAAACAGAAATACCTCTTTCGAAACTCAGCATCGCACCAAATTTGGGAAAATCCGCACTATAAGCGTTACCGTGCAACCCTTGCTTCTGACCAATCGCACCTACCTGCATACCATTTTCCAGGACATCACCGAGCAAAAGCAGGCGGAAGCAGATTTAAAAGAGAGCGAAGCAGCCCTTACGGATATTTTCCAATCCGTTAACGAAGGCATAGTTTACACATCGCTCAGCGGACAGGTTTTGGAAATCAATAGCGCCCTGGAAAAAATGGCCAACATCCCGAAGCAAGAAATCATCGGGATGAATATTGTTCAACTGGCAAAGAAACTGTTTTCGGATAAATCGATAACAAAGGCGCTTCCCCTGCTGATGAAAATCATTCAAGGGGAAAATGTAGACCCCTTCGAAATTGAATATGCAGACAAGATTTTAGAGGTCAGTTCTTTTTATAACAAAGATTCACGCCACATTACCGGTGTAATCCGAGATATTACCGAACGCAAATTGGTGGAGGTTGCAACACTCAGAACTGAGCAGCGTTTGCGCAGCCTGCTTGATATTTCTCAGTATGAGACTAGAAGCACACAAGAATTGCTGGATTTTGCATTGGAAAAGGCCATTCAACTGACCGAAAGCAAAATTGGTTATATCTATTTCTATGATGAGACCAAAAAAGAATTTACGCTCAATACCTGGTCAAAAGATGTACTGCCGCAATGCAGTGTCATGGAGCAACAAAGTGTCTATCAGTTGGAGAAAACCGGCTTCTGGGGGGAAGTTGTTCGACAACGGCGGGCGCTGATCGACAATGATTTTCAAGCCTCCCACCCGCTTAAAAAGGGAACGCCTGAGGGGCATGTGGTCATGAAGAAGTTTCTGACCATCCCCGTGATCGTCAATCAGGTCATTGTGGCGGTGGTAGGGATGGCCAACAAGACCGCTGATTACGATGCCACCGACGAACTGCAGCTCTCGCTGATGATGGATTCTGTCTGGAAAATTGTGGAGCAAACAAAAACGGATGAAAAACTTCGGGTAGAAGCCGCGGCGTTGAATGCCGCTGCAAATTCCATTGTCATAACCAATAAGGATGGCTTTGTTGAATGGGCAAACCCGGCTTTCACCAACCTGACCGGTTACACGCTGGAAGAGGTTACCGGAAAAAACCTGCGCGACCTGGTTAATTCCGGGCAGCAATCGCGCGAGTTTTACCAAAACTTGTGGGGTACCATTCTGGCTGGCCAGATTTGGCATGGGGAAATTATTAACCACCGTAAAGACGGTACACTGTACACAGAAGAAATGACTATCACCCCGATTCTCGATGCAATGGGTAAAATATGTCAGTTTATTGCCATCAAGCAAAATATAACCGAACGTAAACTGGCAGATCAAGCCCTGCGCGAGAGTGAAGAACGATTCAGAAAGCTCTCAGAAGATATCCCGATTTGCATTAATACCTTTTTACCAGACAGCACAATCCTGTATGCTAATATGGCAAATGCAGCCCTGACCGGGACGACCCCCGAGCAAATCATCGGAAATAAATTCTACGAAATGCTTAACCCAGAGGAACAGGTATTTGTGAGGGCGGGATTGGAAGCGCTCACGCCGGCCAATCCATTTGAATCCCATGAACAATTTCATATCCTGCCAGATGGCAGCAAACGCCAGTTGGAATGGAGAAACCGCGCTTTCTTCGATGCAGCCGGTAAACCTACTCATTACCTGGCCGTTGGGGTTGATATCACCGAGCGGCTGCAGGCTGAAAAGCTAATTCACGAAAACGCAGCCCGCTTGAATGCAATGGTATCGAACATCACAGATGTGATCGCCATTATGAAGGTTGACGGCACATTAACCTACAAAAGCCCGAACATCGAAAAATGGTTCGGCTGGAAACCAGATGATCTGGTGGGGACGGACGGCTGGGAAACCGTTCACCCCGCTGATCTGGAACGGGTGCAAGCTACCTTCATGAATCTTATTCAAATTGATGGGAACACCGAAACCATCGAATACCGCTATAAATGCAAAGACGGTTCCTATCGACTTATCAAATTGACCGCCGTCAATCTCATCCATGACCCGGTGATCAACGGCGTGCTGATGAATTACCACGATGTCACCGAACAGCGCAAGGCAGAAGAAACCCAGCGCTTGACCGAAGAGAAGTTCCGGAACGCATTCCAGACCTCGCCCGATTCCATCAACATCAACCGGTTGTCGGATGGAATGTACATGGATATCAATGCCGGCTTCCTGGCGCTGACCGGCTACACAGCCGAAGAAGTTTTGGGCAAAACCTCCCTGGAAATCAACATCTGGGCAAACCCGCTAGACCGCCAACGGTTGGTGCAAGAGCTGCGCGCATCTGGCAAATTTTCCAACCTGGAAGCGCCATTCCGGGTAAAGAATGGAGAAATCAAAACCTGCCTGATGTCTGCCAGTCTTATTGAAGCCAATGGCGAGCCGTGTATTCTCTCCATCACCCGAGATATCAGCGAGCGTAAGCAAGCCGAGGAAGCGCTGCACGCAGCGCACTTACACACAGAAAGCATCATTACTGCGGCCAATATTGGTACCTGGGAATGGAACGTCCAGACCGGAGAACAGAGTATCAATGAGGAATGGGCCCAGATTATTGGCTATACGCGCGCGGAGTTGACTCCGATGAGCAATATAACCTATGAAAAGCTTGTTCATCCCGCCGATCTGAAAAATGCCATCGAAGTATCAGGGCAGTACTTCGCCGGCAAAATCCCCATCAGTGATTACGAAATCCGGTTGAAGCACAAAGATGGCCGCTGGGTGTGGGTACATAGCCGCGGCCGCCTCGTCACTCGCACTGAGGATGGCAAACCGTTGCAGATGTTCGGCACGCATACCGATATCAGCGACCGTAAAGAAGCAGAGGAAGCGCTGCACGCAGCGCACTTGCGCACAGAAAACATCATTACTGCGGCAAATATCGGCACCTGGGAGTGGAACGTCCAGACCGGAGAGACAGTTTTTAACGAGAAATGGGCGGAGATCATAGGCTATACGCTCGCAGAGTTAGCCCCCATAAGCAGCAAAACATGGAGTAAGGTGACTCACCCCGCTGACCTTAAGCAATCAGACGAACTCATCCAAAAGCACTTCGCGGGCGAACTACCCTACTACGACTTTGAATGTCGCATGAAGCACAAAGACGGCCGCTGGGTTTGGGTTCTAGACCGCGGACAGGTCATTACTCGCTCTACAGACGGCAAACCGTTGTTGATGTTCGGCACGCATACCGATATCACCGAGCGTAAAACGGTGGAAATTGAAATTATTAAGAACGAAATCTTTTTGAGGTCGCTCCTTAATACCATTCCGGAGCCAGTTATATATCAAGATTCTGAGGGGCGCTTCTTGCGCGTCAATCGGGCGCTGACTGATTTGCTCGGTTTGTCGGAAGAAGAATTGCTGGGCAAAACCACATTTGATTTAACCCCACCCGACAAGGCTATCATTTATCATGCGCGTGATCTTGAACTGATTCATAACGGAGGTACCCAGAAATATGAATCGCCGGTTCCAGACAGTCACGGGATAGTCCATGAATTCATTTTTCACAAAGCAGCCTTCTTGAATCAGCAAAACACGGTGGAGGGTTTCATCAGCGTTCTTATGGATATTTCCGACCGCAAGCAAATGGAAGAAACATTGCGCTCTTCAGAAGAGCGTTATCGCATGCTATTTGAAGAAATGGCCGAAGGTTTCGCCCTGCACGAAATTATTGTGGATGAGAATGGCGCCCCAATTGATTACCGATTCCTGGATGTCAACCCGGCGTTTGAGAAGCAAACTGGCCTTAAAAAAGAAGATATTATCGGTAGAACGGTCAAAGATGTATTACCGCTAACAGAAGATTACTGGATTCAATCCTATGGCCAGGTTGCCCTTACTGGTAAAGCCTTACTTTATGAAAACTTTTCACAGGCGCTGGGCAAGTGGTACCAGGTAACCGCCTTCTGCCCGGAATTTGGCCAGTTTGCCTCTACCAGCGAAGATATCACTGAACGCAAAAAGGCCGAAGAAAAAATTGAGGGGCAACTCGATGAATTGCGCCGTTGGTACAAAGTAACGTTGGGGCGGGAAAGCCGCATTATGGAATTGAAGCAAGAAGTCAACCAGTTGCACCAAAAAGCCGGCCTGCCTCCGCGCTATGCCAGCGACTCCACCCTGGAACAAAACCATGAATAATTCATTTCTTGAATTAATTCAAAATGCTGCCCTTTTGTTGGCGCTAATAGTAATGTTTGACTTGATCTCCCAAAACTGGAGCATCCACACCCGGGTACAAAACCTTTTATTGGGCGTGGTCCTCGGCGGATTGGGCATCACCATCATGCTCACTCCGTGGGTTCTGATGCCGGGAGTGGCTTTTGATACACGCTCGATACTGCTGGGAATCTCCGGTCTGTTTTTCGGTACGCTTCCAACCGTGATTGCCATGTTAATGACCGCCGCACTACGTCTGAACCAGGGCGGTACAGGCGTGGTGATGGGCGTGAGTGTAATTATCGCCTCCGGCAGCATAGGCATCCTCTGGCGTAAGTTTCTCAAAAATCCCATCATCAACCTATCCGCGCTTGAATTGTATTTATTTGGCCTGGTAATTCATATTGTCATGCTGCTGCTGACATTAACCCTGCCGACAATGCAAACCACCCTGACAGTCTTATCCAACATTGGAC
>JBAWYZ010000096.1:0-8016 GCA_037143255.1 Leptolinea sp.
AAATAAAATTATGGCAGCGAAAACAGCAAAATTAATCAGCTAATTTGCGTTCATAGAAGATGACAATTGTGCTGCCGTATTTTCGGCGGTCAATTTCTTCCAGGTTGGTTAACACCATTTCTTTCATTTCTATCGGATGAATCTGCACGATTACCCAGCCGTCCTCGCTTAACCATTCTGGGTGATTATCAATCATCTGCAGGGCTTCGCTCCACATTTCTTTGTATTGTGGAGGAGCAATATAGATGTAATCAAATGCTCTAGGTGGGGTGGATCTCAATAAGATATAAGCATCGCCCTGGGTAACCTGACCATTGGCGGTAAGGCGGGTAATAGCCAGATTGGTTTGAATAGTCTGAACTGCCTGTCTATTCATATCATTGAAGCGCACATATTCAGCGCCCCGGCTGAGCGCTTCAATGCCGATGCTGCCAGTCCCGGCAAAAAGATCCAGCCAGGTTGATCCTTTCACATCATTACCGAGAATATTAAATAGCGATTCTTTTACTCGATCTGTAACCGGGCGGGTTGTATCACCGGGGACGGATTGAATTCGCATCCCTTTGGAAGTACCGCTGATAATTCTTAATCCGGACATCAAATGACTCAAATTTCAAATTTTGTGTGGCTTAGTTGGTTTGTTCGCTTACCGTACCTACATCGTTATACGTCCAGTACCGGTTGGCGATGAAATTCCACATAAAAACTATCAGAATGGCAAAAGCCAGCGTGGTATTGTGCCCTATAAAAGTAGGGGTCAGTCCAATGTTCGGGACAAGTTGTGCCGCCAAATTAATCAATACGGTTTCCAGCAAGGCGAATAAAATCAAGCGAATAATCATCCCGACCAAACTGATCAGAATGAATTGCACTGCCTGTTTTGCCAGTGGTTTGCTGCGAGAATCAGGGTATGTCCAATACCGGTTGAAGATGAAATTGCTAAAGACAGCGGCAATAAACGAAAATGCGCTGGAAACAATTGCGAGTATTCCCATCCAGCTCGTAAATAGGTTGAAGAGACAAAAATCAATTACTGCACCTAACACTCCGACTACAGCAAATTTATAGAAACGGGTGCGTTCTTGTGTGTTGGTTAAAATCATGAAAATCCTAGTTTCTCTTTGAAATAAGGGATGGTTTTATTAATGCCTTCTTCTAACTGGTTTTTTGGCTCCCATTTGAGGATAGTGCGCGCGCGGGTAATATCTGGCTGCCGTTTTTGCGGATCATCCCCCAGTCGTAGGTCAGGCTTAATTTCGAGTCCGGCAGGATTATTGGTTATGCGGTTAATAGTTTCGGCAAATTGGCGAATAGTAGTTTCAGAGGGATTGCCGATATTGACAGGATAATGCTCATCAGAGAGCAGCAGACGATAAATACCTTCCACCAGATCATCAACATAGCAAAAACTGCGGGTTTGCTCACCGTCACCATAAATGGTCAAGGGTTCCTTGCGCAAGGCTTGTTGAATGAAATTAGGGACAACCCGGCCGTCATCGAGGCGCATTTTTGGGCCGTAGGTGTTGAAGATGCGGACAATGCGGGTATCAATATTGTGCGCCCCATGGTAGGCCATTGTGAGGGCTTCTGCGAAGCGTTTCGCTTCATCATAAACCGAACGCAGACCGATTGGATCGCAGTGCCCCCAGTAGGTTTCTTTCTGCGGATGTTCCAGTGGATCACCATAGATTTCACTGGTAGAAGCCAGCAGAAAGCGGGCATTGTGCGCCCGGGCGACACCCAGAGTATTGTGCGTTCCAAGCGCGCCAGCCTTCATCGTTTGAATGGGAAGATTGGTATATCCGTATGGAGAAGAAGGGTTTGGACTGGCCGGTGAGGCAAAGTGCATAACGGCATCCATTTTTCCGGGAACAAAAATAAAATTTGCTACATCATGCTTGATGAAAGTGAAGTTTTTATGTCCAGCCAGATGAGCTAAATTCTCCGGATTGCCTGTAATGAAATTATCCATTCCAATAACTTCGTGACCTTCTTTTAAGAGCCGATCACAAAGATGTGATCCCAGGAAACCGGCTGCACCAGTGATTAAGATTTTCATAATTCCTCTTCTCGATGTACGATTTTATCGCCAGGCAATCATACTGACCAGACCATCGCCTGTTATTTGTTGGGCAGAGCCATCTTTGGCATCGACAAACCAGATGTTTCCCTGATAAAGCACGGCCAACCGCAGAGGTATATTGTCTGCTGGCGGAGGAGACCAGGTAACCTGCTGTGGTTCTGCGAGTTGTGAACCTTCAACCGGAAAGATTTGCCGCCGGTTGGACCCATCCCGGTCCATCACCATGATTTTCGCACGGCTTGTTTCACTTTGACCGGGAAATGCGGCCTGCAGATATGCAACCAGATAGTTGGTTTCATCTATCCAGGGGGAAGGGGTTGGATACGCAAACATGCCAGTCTCAGGAACAATTTCTACCGTTAATCCTTCACGGGGTACCATGACGGAAATATTAAAGCGTTGGGACTGTTCTGGGGCGGAAGCAGCCGGATCCTGGTTGTGATTGGTAATAAACAACGCCCTATGATCAGGTGACCAGCCAATAGCCGGGACCCATGCCCAATCCCCACGGGTTTGCAGCGGAGTAATTTGCATCAACTCAGTCGTTTCGCCGTTATCCGGGTTTACCAGGCCGATAGAATCGGGCCGCGCATAGGCAAGCCTTTCCCCATCAGGCGACCAGACATAACGGGTTCCCCACCAGCCAAAGACGCCGCCTGAATTGACAGAAACTATTTCCTTGCCACCGTTATTCTTCCCGCTATCATCAATTCGTAGCAGTTGCAAATCATTATTGGACTGCCATCCTGGAGCCGTTGCTCTGGATTCAACCGTTGAAAAAGTGAAGGTCAATTCTTTGCCCGGAATAAAACCGGCAGAATGAATCACATTGTTGATGCGAAGATTAATAAGTTCTTCAATTTTTGTATCGGTTCTAGCCAACCAGAGAGAATTAATCGTATTTGGTGCGCTGTTTTTTACTTTTCGCGTAAAGAGGAGCCATTTCCCATTGGATGAAAGACTTAATACATGACCGTCAAGGTCAGCGGTGTTTACCAACGGGCGTCGATTACCGGTTGCGCCATCCATTACCCAGGCATTTCCAGATGTTAGGTAAACAATTCGCCCCTGGATAGGCACAGAGCTAAATGGAGCACGAACCCCTATCATCACAATTTCCGGGCGGGGCTCTTTAATTGCCTGAGATTTGAAAAGGGTCTCAGCAATCTGCTGGTTGTCTTCAAAAACCCGCCGGTAGGTATCCTGTCTCTGGCCATTTTCGCCCGGTTGGATAAGCATAGTTTGACCTTCCGGCAAGGCTTCATTACGAACCGTCTGGTGATCAAAAGGGATGGTGACATCACGGGTTACAAATTCTTCACGCACCCTGGTTACCGTTATCAATGTGATGTCAGCTAAAGCAGTTCCGGCAGACGGTTGTACTTTATCAAGAAGTTCCAATACAATGCCAGCGGAATCTAGTGCCTGTTGAACACTGGATCCGGGAGTGATATCCACAGTCGTTTTCTTGCCGTCAACGGTGATAATTATAGGCAGGAGCGGGGATTGGGTAGGCGTAGACATACATCCTGCAGTGAGGATGATGACCGTTACTAGCACGGCAATTACTAGAAGGGGACTGGGTTGGCGGCGCTCGATGGTGACCTGAATCCCAAAATTACTTTTTCTGGCCGGTGATGGTCATCTTGTGATCTTCGATTGTTAGGGTTTGGATTTCAAAACCTTCGCCACCCTGATTTTGCATCGACTGGTTTATTGCCTGTGAAAGAGATTCCAGCAAGCTGGAGGGAATTGGAAACCCGCCGATAACGGCTTTAGAAATGGCCAGCTGCGGCTTCCCCACAGCATCTGTGCCAACGTCCAGAGTAAGATTGATTATTCCGGCGACCCCACCCGCATTTGCATCGCCAGAGATCAGCATTTGATTATTCTCCAGCAATACCTGGAGATTGGATAATTGGGCATCCTGCTGGTTGGCAGCCTGTGAATTTACCAAACTGGAAATCTGGCTTTCTGTTAACTCGATGGTCACCGGTTCCCCGCTCATGACTTGACTAACCTGGGTTGCCAACTGGTTTTCCAACTGTTTGGTATCTTCGGCAGGCAGCGTTAACACCACTCGCGGTTTTGCAGCCGATAATGAAGAAGATAGATTACACGCTAGTGAAATGATTACTAGGCTTGCAATGAGGATCAAATTTTTGAATTTATTTGTATTCACGATTTACCCTTTATAATAAACTACCTAATCCTTTTTATATCGTGGCAATTATAGCATGAGTGATCAAATTCAAAATTCACCCCCAAAAAATCTTCAGGCAGCCCTGGAAGCTTTGTTGTTCATTGCCCCAGGCCCGGTTACCGCGCACCAATTGGCAGAAGCAGTTAGCTTACCGGTTGAGCAAGTTGAAAAGGCGTTATCCATTTTGGAAGAAATGTATCAGGAAGACCGCGGCCTGCGCATGCAATCTCACGGTGGGCGATTTCAATTAACTACCGCACCAGAGATGGCATCATTGGCAGAAAGGTTCTTAGGGCTGGATGCAACATCCCGTTTGAGCCGCGCCGCGTTGGAAGCACTTGCTATCATATCGTATCGCCAACCGGTTACTCGGCCAGAAATTGATTCTGTGCGCGGGGTAAATTCCGATGGGGTCTTAAAAAGTTTGTTAAACAAGGGGTTGATTCAGGAAGTTGGCCGGGCAGAAGCGCCTGGCCGGCCAATTCTGTATGGAACAACTGCAGAATTTCTGCAACATTTCGGATTGGATTCTCTCCACAAGCTGCCACTATTGCAGCCTTTGGAGACTTCTAATCTGGATGGAACAATCGGACTATTAAAGGAATAAGCAAATGGAAGAACGGATTCAAAAGATAATGGCACGCTCGGGACTAGGTTCTCGACGCGATTGTGAAGAATTGATAGCATCCAGCCGGGTGAAAGTCAACGGTATTCGGGCTATTTTGGGTACAAAAGCTAATCCTGCAGTAGACACTATCATGGTGGACGGCAGGGAATTACCAAAAGATGAACCAGAGCGGGTTTACATTGCTTTGAATAAACCGCGCAATGTATTATCTGATAGCGCCCCGAATGATCCTCGAACAGGAGTGCGTGATCTAATCCCAATATCAGGCCATTTGTTTACCGTTGGCCGATTGGATTTTGAAAGCGAAGGTCTGATATTAATGACCAATGATGGAGAATTGGCTAACCGGTTGACCCATCCTCGCTATGGGCACGAAAAGGAATACCGCGTCCTGCTGGCAGCAACGCCGGATGAAGAACAGCTGGAAACCTGGCGCCGTGGGGTGGTGTTGGAAGATGGCGATCGGACTTTGCCGGCAGACGTTCGGATTGATTCGAGGTTGGGGAAGGGCGCCTGGGTGCGCATCATTATGCGTGAAGGCCGTAAGAGACAAATTCGCGAGATTGGCAAACGCATTGGTTTACCGGTTGTCCGCATTCTGCGGGTGCGGATCGGGACATTGAAGCTGGGTGATTTGAAACCGCGCGAGTGGCGAAACCTGACAGTAGAGGAAGTAAATACGCTGCGCAGCTTGCAAGAGCAATCAACATCCAGGAAAAATCACCTTCCCGGCAGACAAATGGATGAGAACTCCGAAAGGAAACCTGAACGCAAACGTCGCCCGTTTTCACCGCATAAACCTTCCGCAATCGGTGTACGCAAACCTGGAACAGCAATAAGACGAAGAGTAGAACCTTCCAGTGGATTACCGTACTCGGCGAAGAAAAATGAAACAGGTTTGAACTGGAAATCAAAGCCGACTACTTCTGGAACCGGAAAATATGAGAAAAAGGATTCGCAGCCATCTCGGGATGGAGAACGACGGTTAACGAAAACTGGTTGGAAGCCCGGTGCAAATTCCGGCAGAAAACCTGGAACAGGCCCCAGCCGGAGACCATCAAGCCAGACAGGTTCTAAACCCCCAACTCGTTCACCTAGAAAACCTGAAAGAAAATCATAAATAAAAACCGGAGACCTGATTATGAGTCTCCGGTTTTTATTTATTTTTTAGATTATTTCTGGTTCGGAATTAGTGCTGCATTGACCTTATCCGCAGATTCTGGCGGAAAAGCATTGTCTTTGGCTTTTTTACGCAGGAAATCTTTCATTTTTTCTGCAGCCATTGTTGGGTATGGTGCATCAGGGGCTTTTACCTCTGTTTTCGGGTTGGTAAATACTGTCAGGGCGTTAACGGTAGGAATTGAATCAGCGTCCATGTGTTTGGACAAGAACTTCTGCATGTCATCACAGGCATACTGGGTATCTTTGTCCGGCCGACCAAGCCCTTCCTGCGCAAATATCTTTAAATACAAACTGCCACCTTTTTGCTTGTATTTCCCTTTTTCAAAGGTAATGGTTCCCTGCTGATGAAAGGGCATAATTACCCATACGCCAGAAGGGCCAACAATCAAGTGCGAGACTGCGGTGGCATAGTGATAGAGTGAATAGCGGTCATCCAACCCTTTCAGCTCGGCGCTCAATTTTTCATCCGGGCGGGGCGAACGGCCGAAGCGGTTGGTAAAATGGATGCCGAATTGTGAAGCCATAAACCCGAGAATTAGCGCCAGGTAAGAATAGGTGATATTTTCCGGATTCCCGTTGATGGAAAGAGCCAGTCCACCGATTAAGACGGCCATGGCAACGAAGGTCAATACTTGACCGATACGCTTGTTGCGTTTTATTAACTTGGTATTGGATATTATTTTCATTGAAATTTACTTTTCTCTTTTCTTCAGTTTTTTATGGTGCAGATGTTTCTGATGCAGGCATGTTTGCCAATCGTTCCTGGACGGCGGTACGCAGTGAAATCAACAAACCAGCTTGAACAGATTGATGGGCTACCCTCAAGGCGGAAATCATGGCACGGGCATCCGAACGACCGTGACCGACAAAAACAAGTCCATCAATGCCCAACAGGGGAGCTGCACCGATCTCGGCGGGATCGAGCATTTTCTTGATAGCGCTGAAAGCCGGTTTGGCCAGCATCCCGCCAATTTTTGTCTGAATAGACGACATCAATTCTGCTTTCAAGGTATCGGTGATTAATTTGGCTACGGCTTCACTTGATTTTAGAAGAATGTTTCCAGTGAACCCATCCGTAACCGCAACATCGGTTTGACCGCCAAACAATTCCTTGCCTTCCACATTGCCGATATAGTTCAATCCGCTAGTTTCGAGCAGGTGGTACGTGTCCTTAATCAACTGGTTACCCTTACCGGCCTCTTCGCCATTGGAAAGTAGCCCCACTCTGGGGTTGGCAACCCCGAGAGTTTTTTCGGCATAGATACTGCCCATCACAGCAAATTGCAGCAGAAATTCCGGGCGGCAGTCTGCATTGGCGCCAATATCCAGAACGACACAATGTCCGCCTTTTACCGGGAATAAGGCGGTAAGCGCCGGGCGTTGCACACCGGGCAGGCGTCCCAGAATTCGTAAAGCATTGAACATCACACCGCCAGTGTTTCCGGCTGAGATGAAAGCCTGCCCTTCGCCGGTCTTCAATAAACCGAGGCCAACCGCCATTGAATTGTGCGGCTTCTTCTTGGCATTTTCAACCGGTTTGTCCCACATTTCCAGGATATCAGGCGCATGAACCAGCCTAACTCTGGATTTACCAGGCTTTGCTGCGGCAAGTTTCGGCTTAAGGACCTCTTCATTTCCTACCAGCAAGATTTCTTCGCCAAATTCATTGGAACAATCAATGGCAGCACGAATTTCGGGATCGGGATACTGGTCGCTTCCCATGGCATCGAGAACAAGAGTCATATTGGCTCCTCCAAACAGATTATTTTGTAGGGTTTGCTTGACATGTATACGGAGCAGATTATAATTGCATTTGTACTTGCGCTGGTGCTGGAATTGGCAGACAGGCATGGTTGAGGGCCATGTGCCGTAAGGCGTGGGGGTTCAAGTCCCCCCCAGCGCACTGGTACAACAGAAATC
>JBAWYZ010000097.1:0-7998 GCA_037143255.1 Leptolinea sp.
GATTCCCATCAGGGAGGACTGGCGGGAGGGAACATCTCGAAACGAGGGCGTCCCTTATGCCGGTCAGAATACAAAGAGGAGATGATATAACAGGTAACTTTTCTACTTTGGACTTTTAACAAAAAGTGAGAACTGCGTCAAACTGAGTGTATGCTCATGCACTTTATTGGGAATATAGCTTATTGTCAAAAGTCCAAAATAAAATAAAAGGAGACTAACAATGAAATTGAAGAATATTTTTGTAGTTTTGATCGTATTAATGGGAATAGGGTTAATATTTAGTACCTATCTCGATTCTGGGGTGGTTTTGGCGAAGGAAGGTAGTGTTGAAACACCGTTAACAGAACCGGCGGTTGAAACAACGCTTGTAGCAACGCAAGAGCCTTTAGTAGAGCCGACAAGTGCACCAACCCAAGAGCCAACGGTTGAGCCAACGCAAGAATCGACGGTTGTACCAACCCAAGAACCAACGGTTGTACCAACCCAAGTTCCAACAGTTGAGCCAACGCAAGAGCCGACAGGTATACCAACCCAAGTTCCAACAGTTGAGCCAACGCAAGAGCCGGCAGGTGTACCAACGCAAGAGCCACTTAATGGATCAACTGATAACACAGATGCTCCCATCTTAGGTGGCTATTCAGCCCCTCCGCCAGAATCTGGGCCTCTGCCGCGTGGCTTAAAGTCCCTTCAGAGCGAGCCGCCTTCTTTGGCATCTTCGCTCGCTTCCTGGGGCGCCATCGATATGGACAGCAGCGGTAAGCTTAATCAACCCAATGGTGTCGCTGTTGATAGCACGGGGAATGTTTATGTTGCGGATACGCAAAATCGGCGCATCAAGAAATATAATTCTAGCGGCAGCTTTATCTTGCAGTGGGGAGAATGGAGCTGGGAGGATTGGAACTTCCAACACCCCATAGGGATTGCCGTGGATAAAGCGCGGGGTTGGGTTTATGTTGCTGACGAATGGGCTAATAGTATTAAAAAATTTGACTTGGATGGTAATTATCAAAACAGTTTGGGCGGCTACGGCAGTGAGGATGGGGCGTTTAATGGTGTCGGTGGTGTCGCTGTGAACCAGAATACCGGTGATGTTTATGGAACGGACCTTAATAATCAACGAATCCAGAAATTTGATTCTAGCGGTACTTATTTAACGCAGTGGGGTCCCTCCATTGCCAGTCCTGGGGTTAATTTTGAATGGATTTATGGCGTAGCAGTGGATTCCAGCGGAAATGTTTATGTAACCGATCAAGGTACAAACGCCGTTCAAAAATTCACTGCGGCTGGTGTACCTCTAGCAAAACTTTACAAGGATTGCAGCGATGATAATGGGTGGGTGTGTGGACCCTACGGCATTGCTGTGGATAGTGCCAATAATGTTTATATCAGTGATGAATTACAACGAGTGCAAAAATTTAGCTCTAGTTTCGTGTATATGGGTAAGTTGGGCACGCCGGGCTTTGCTGCGGGGCAGTTGAACCATCCGCGCGGTCTGGCGGTGGACAACTCTGGGAACATCTATGTTGCTGATCAATATAACCATCGCATTCAAAAATTTAACGCCGCCTATACCTATCTGGGGAGTTGGGGCTCAAGTGTAACAGCAAATGGTCAGCTTAACGAATCCGAAGGTATTGCCCTCAGCCCGGATGGTATCTCGGTCTATGTTGCCGATACGCGTAATCATCGCTTACAAAAATTCAATGCCAGCGGTGGCTATGTGACGAAATGGGGCAGCCAAGGCTATGGGTATCGTCATGAAGAACCTTTCAAGTACACCAACCTGGCTGATGTGGCTGTGGATGCCAGCGGTGATGTCTATGTATTAGATCAATGGGATAACCGCATCATCAAAACTGATCCGGATGGCGGTTATCAGACATATTTTGGCGGGGATTGGGGAGATTTAGATGGACAGTTGAGAGATCCCTCGAGCATCGCTCTGGATACCGGCGGCAACCTTTATATTGCAGATCGTGGCAATAGCCGCATCCAAAAATTCGATATCAGTGGCGGCTATGTGACGCAATGGGGCAGCCCAGGCAGCGGCAACAGCCAATTCCAGTATAATTTAGATATCGCGGTTGATAGAACAAATAACTGGGTGTACGTTGCCGATACTGAAAACAACCGTATTCAAAAGTTTGACCTCGACGGTGTCTTTCAAACGAAATGGGGAAGCCAAGGGGAGGGTGCCAACCAATTTCAGCAGCCAAGCGGTGTAGATGTGGATAGCAGCGGGCGCGTGTACGTTACTGACCGTTGGAATGGAGTTGTCAAGGTATTTAACTCAGACGGCGGTTTCCTCGGTACCTGGGGCAGTTGGGGCAGCGACAGCGGCCAGTTCATTGAACCGATGGATATTGCCGTCGACCTCTACGATAATGTCTATGTGGTGGATAAGGGCGGCGGCTATCGCGTGCAGAAGTTTGAACCCTTCTTCAAGACCAGCACTCCATCCACACCAACTTTAATTTCGCCTAACGGCAGCACATCTTCTTATGTGCCAAGTTATAAATGGAACGTCTCCAGCGGTGCAACCCGCTATGGGTTGAAAATAGACGGCGGAACAGAGAAGATCTATTCCATGTACCCTTATTGTAACGCGGCTGTTTGCGAAGTGTGGTTCTTAGGTCCTTTAAGTTTGGGAGCGCACACTTTCCAGGTGAAAGCGGGTGATGCGAGCACTTGGAGTGACTGGAGCTCAACGATGTCCTTTATCATCCTTGAAAATGGGCCGGCCTCCTTAAAAGCTCTTTGGGGCTGGGCAGATTCTGGCAGCGGTAAGAACATGCGCTGGCCCTTTGATATCGCCGTAGATCGAACGAATAACGTTTTGTATGTTGCCGACGCCATGTTAAGGAATATCTATAAGTATGACCTCGCCGGCAATTTACTTTTAACCTTTGGCGACTGTTGTGGTGGTCCCGGGAGATTCAGCTTCCCGCGCGCTCTGACGGTGGATAAAGACCATAACCTACTCGTGACCGATAGCAACAACGGCCGCATCGTCAAATTCGACCCGAATGGCGTCTTTTTAGCCACATTTGGATATTGGGGCAGCGGAGAAGGCCAGTTTATTGTTCCCGGCGGCATCGCGGTGGACGCCATCGGAAATATCTACGTTTCCGACAGTGATAATCACCGTGTGCAGAAGTTTGATGAGAGCGGTTCTTTTCTTAAGGAATGGGGCATCCAGGGCAGCGGGGATGGGGAGTTTAATTTCCCAGCCGGCATCGCCGTGGACAGCACTTCCGTCTACGTAGCTGATTCAGAGAATGATCGTGTCCAAAAATTTGACCAAGATGGTGGGTATATTGGGCAGTGGGGCAGCTTTGGGAGTGGTCACAGCCAGTTCAAACAAACAAGCACGGTTGAGGTGGATCTGGATGGCAACATTTTGGTCGGAGATTACTGGGGACAGCGCATACAGAAATTCAACTCCAGCGGCGTTTATATGAGCCAATGGGGTGCGCCGGGGCGGGACGATGGGCAGTTCAATCCTCCGCAGGGCATTGCCGTGGACAGCAGCGGCAATGTCTATGTGGCAGATACCTGGAACAGCCGTATCCAGAAATTTTCCAGCGCGTATGCCTATGTCAGCCAGTGGGGCACAGATCTCACTCCTCATGGACTTTTGAATATCCCGCGAGGCATCTTGCTTAACTCGACGGGCGACAAAGTCTATGTCGCCGATGAGCGCAACCACCGCGTCCAACAATTCAACGCAAGCGGTGTTTACCAAAGTAGCTTTGGCAGCCCGGGTTTCGGGGATGGAGAAATTAATACTGTACGCGATCTGGTCATGGATTCTAGCGGGAATCTTTTTGTTGTTGATGTTGGTAACCACCGCATCCAGAAATTTAACGGCAGCGGCAGTTATCTTGACCAGTGGGGTGATTATGGGAGCGCATCCTCGCAGTTTAAATACCCGTTAGGAATTGGCATAGACGGTAGTGATAATCTTTACATCGCTGATAGTGAAAACCATCGCATCCAAAAATTCGGTAATAATGGTATTTTTATCACCGAATGGGGCAGCGAAGGCAGCGCAGATGATCAGTTTAAATTTCCCCAGGATATCGCCGTAGACAGTAATGGATATGTCTATGTCACAGATGCGGAGAACCATCGCATCCAGAAATTTGATAAAGATGGTAATTTCATCAAAAAATGGGGTACAGAAGGCAGCGCTAACGGCCAGTTTGGTTTCCCTGTGGGAATAACCATTGACCAAAATAACGCGGTGTGGGTGGCGGACAGTTGGAACAACCGCGTGCAGGTGTTTTCTCCAGATGGCACATATCTGAACAAGCTTGATAATGGCTGCTGTGCGAATGCCGGAAATCTTGCAAATCCTCTAGGCCTTGCCATTTCCCAGGGGTATCTGTATGTAAGCGATGTCAATAACCGCATCCAAAAATTCAGTGCGCCAAGCAATCACGCGCCTACTCAAATCGCCCTGAGCAACAGCCTGGTAACCCATAATTCAGCAGAAGATACGCAAATAGGCACTTTCACATCCACCAATGAAAATGCTCATGATACTTTCACCTACGATCTGGTGACGGATGTCTCGAAATGTGGTGGAGATGGTGGTGCAGAAGGCAATGCCTTCTTCAAGATGGGTACAGGAGCTAATGCAGATAAGCTCCTCGTTGATACACCTCCTACGCCTGGCGATAAGAATATCTGTGTCCGTTCAACGGATGCAAGCGAACTGATTTACACGAAAGCCATCACCATTACGGTTGTCTATTCACTTAGCGGCACGGTCACTTTCCCGGCTTGCGGAACCCTTAAGCTGGGCGGCGGTCTCATTGCTAACTTCGGCGCAAAGACCGGAATGGTTGATTTTGTCACAGGCGACTACACCATCGCCAATGTGGTCAATGGTGCGACCGGTACTGTGATGATTACGCAGCCCTCCGATGGTTATACAATCACGAACACCAGTGGCGGAACTATTGAAGACCCCCCCGGCATCGTTGCTAGTAGAACGGGTATTAACTTCACTACCGTCGGTAATCGCAGCATCAGCGGTACGTTCACGGGTCCAGTAGACCACGGTGATGCTTCACGCGTCCCGGATGATAGAGCCGGGACGGCAAGTGTAACCCTTGCTAATTGTGTAGAATTCCATGTACCGACTGGGGACCAGCCGACTACCTTTACGATCAGCGGGTTACCGCCCAAAGCGTTCATATTGACCCCAACGTATGGCAAAGGTGCGCTTGCTTCTAACCCGATTTTTGCGTTCTCGGCGAGTCAATATGCCAACACCATCTATAGCAATGTAATTGGTAAAGCGTTCACCTTCACTTGGACACCCTTCGTCATAGGCGGCAGCGCAAAGAACAATTTCGGCATTAACCTCACCGGTACGTCGACAGTTACTTTGGTTGGTACTGCTCCATTCGTCGGGATTAACGGCACCGGCAGCGCTGGTACCACTGGCACTTGGACGTCAAGCTCAACTTTCCGCAAACCTGTGAGTGGGATCAACGACCCACAGCCCTACCAAGCGAACATTACTTTTGCTAATACGAACTACCAGGACTTCGTTTTAGGCACAAGCGGGATACAAACGTTCAATAGTACGAAAACGAATAACGTGACCGCTTATGGATCGGCAGCCATTTATGGACCGTTTGGCGGTTATACGGTTCCAGCCGGCACCGTGGTCAACTTTGGAACCGGACTGAATAGCAACATCGAAGACGCGGGACAATTCCTGCTTAGCAACCTGGAACCCAAGTCCTACACATTAGTACCGACCGCCGCCGGCATCTATTTCACCAACAGCGCAACAGTATTCGCACAAGCAAGCCAACCAATCCCTGCGATCGCAGCGGGTACGGATGCAACCGGCAAATTCTATGCTTGGTCAGTTCCGAAACCGTTGACACCTGCAACTACCGTAGCGTTTGATAATGCGGCTCGCCCGACCTTTACCTGGGAAGCAGCGTCCGGTGCGACGGATTACGATTTGCAAATCTCGACCGTTTCAACTTTTGCTACTACGGTCTATTCGAAGGTGGGTACCGGCAATGTCACATCTTACACGATCGATGCAGATATTGTACCCAACACGACCTATTGGTGGCGTGTGAGAGCGACAGGTGGAACATGGAGCAGTCAATTCCCCGCATACGCTCGGAGTTTCATGACAAAATACAATGCACCTACGATCGGTACATTTGTATGGGCTGGAACTGGAACAGCGACAGCTACACTTACCTGGACGGATTCGGTAGGCACCCTTCCCGCAGGCAGCAAATACAAGGTTGAATACAGCAAGATCAGCACCTTCGCATCTGGCGTTACATCGGCATTTGTTGCAAAAGCGGTCCAAACCTATACGACTACCGCAACTGCGGCTAATGTCCCAACAGTATCCTATTACTATCGTGTGACACTCGTCAATGCAGCCGGAACAACTAGTTTGAGCGCAGCATCGGCAACTGGTACATCGACAACGAAACATTAATCAGTTTAACTGGATGATCGATCTCGATTGATCAAAAACAAATTCTAGTACACCGCCCCCCGGTTTCCAGGGGGGCGGGATTCCCATCAGGGAGGACTGGCGGGAGGGAACATCTCGAAACGAGGGCGTCCCTAAGTATTACAGCGCAAGGTAACGCTGTAACAGATTGGATAGCGCAAAATAAAAAGGCATGGTATCTTACTCCAACCACAGCCAGTGGGAAGGAGAAGAAGAAACCCATACCGATGGGTGGCAACCGACGAATTGTATGGTGACTCACCTGCTTTTCGGGATTGGGTAGCAGAATTGAGTAAATGGTATTTCACTTAGGTTAAATCCACGATCCAGGTTTGGCAAAGTAGACCGGATCTATATCCCTGAATGGAAAGGGCATGAACGACATCCTACCCGCTTGCGCCATCCGGAAGACCACGCTGTGCTTGTTAATGCCTTGGTAGCTGATATTCCATCTAATGGTTGGTCGAGATATACGATCAAAGAAGGCCGCAAGGGTCCGATTATATGAGATTTTGCCTTCTTGCGAGTTATTGAGTCTCGAGGAAGCTTGCCATGTCCAGAAGTCTGGTTGATTATCCGCCGATATCTGGATGATCCTTTGGTGATCAAGTTCTACTTTAGCAATGCTCCCATTGACACTCCCCTGGTCGAATTTGTACGTATTAGCGGTATGCGTTGGCCCATCGAAATCATTTACGAAGAAGCCAAAGGTGAAGTCGGTTTCTACCACTACGAAATTCGCAGTTGGCTGGGTTGGCATCATCATATGTCGCTGGTAGCTATGGCGCATCATTTCTTGGTACGATTACGTGTCCTTTTTCAACAACAAACGCCTGCCTTGACCACTTATCAGGTCCGACTTCTCTTGACCAGCGTACTACCAAAACCCTGTTTTGATGTTACCGCTGCTTTACTGCATGTACAGTATTATCAGAAGCGAAACCACCATGCTTATGTGTCTCATCGTAAGTCCAAGCTGGCCGGAATTGCCGCCCTGTCTTCTAACCTTGCGCTGAAATACTAGTCTGTTGAATATTTCTCGATACGTCCCGTTTAGCGCTTCCGGTGTTACCGGGTCTAGCATGTTACGTATCTGATTGGCACTTGGTATGTGCATTCCTCCAAATATGCTCTCCGCATTTCTCTTCCTTTTTGCTTTTTTCAATGTTTCCTGGTGTTCCAAAAACGACGCGCATTGTGAAAAAATACCGAGTAGGCTCCCATTCCGGCATCTTGCATTTTCATATTGGGTGTTTTTTCCTGTTCGGCTATCCGTCAATTCTCCCAATTTTTCTTTCATTCGTCCGATCATCTTTGGTTGTGTAAGTCTTCTAACATTTTACTTCCTCTTTTTTAATAATTTTCCCCCACCTTACCACTTTTTTCCTTTTTGCATAAGGGTTTTGCCTCTCTTTTTTCCATATTGAGAATTGCTGGTAAAATGGGTGGGTGATTGACTCATCCAGTGTACCTTTAGGACAATATATACC
>JBAWYZ010000098.1:0-7913 GCA_037143255.1 Leptolinea sp.
CGCACAAGGTGGCGCACAAGGTGCGACACAGATTTATGGATTTCGCAGATAGGGAGGTCGCTGAAAAGCACGTATATAAAACAATCGAGGTATTAACCGATTTACCTGCACTTGTCTAATATTCGTGTATAGAGTATCATAACAACCTCACAACTTTGATAAAATCTAACAACGTCAGATACTTGGTTTTTTGAATTCTGACATCATTGACATGGAAGGTCGGATCATATGACAGCGACAAATCATTTCACCGAAAAAGTAAATTTCATCTGGTCAATTGCTGACCTCATCCGCGATGTCTTCCGGCGCAGCAAATACCAGGATGTCATCCTCCCATTGACCGTCCTACGCCGCATCGACTGTGTTCTCGCACCTACCAAGGACGATGTTCTGAAAGCCCACGCCAAATATAAAGGACAGCTTCCCAACCTCGACCCCACTTTGCGCAAAGCTTCCGGCTACGTTTTCTACAATATCTCACCGTTCACATTTGAACGCCTGGTGGATGATCCACATAACCTGGCGGCGAACCTGCTGGCTTATATTAACGCTTTCAGTGATAACATGCGCGAGGTGTTGGAAAAATTTGACTTCCGCAACACCATCGCCAAGCTGGATGAAACCGGCTTGTTATTCCTCGTTCTGGAACGCTTCAAGAATATCGACCTGCACCCCGATAAGGTTGATAACCATGAGATGGGCACTATCTTTGAGGAACTTATCCGCCGTTTCAATGAAGCACTGGACGAGAATCCCGGTGAACACTTTACCCCACGCGAGGTGATTCACTTGATGGTGGATTTACTGGTTGGTCCTGAAAACGGCAAGTTGAAACAGGATTACCGGGTAATCAAAGTGGCTGACCCAGCCTGCGGTTCGGGCGGGATGTTGACCATTGCCAAAGAAAGACTAATTGAAGGCAACCCGAGCCTGCAGGTGCATATCTATGGGCAGGAAATCAACCCGGAGACCTTCGCAGTTTGCAAATCTGACCTGTACATGAAAAGCGCGGACGGTAAAGACGCCGAAAACATTATTTGCGGAAGTACCTTGTCTGAGGAAGCGCATCCCAATGAACGGTTTGACTATCAATTAGCTAATCCACCTTACGGCATGGAATGGAAAAAAGATGAAGAGAAAGTAAGAGCCGAAGGTTCAAAACCTACCGGGCGATTTAGTGCAGGTCTGCCGCGCATCTCCGATGGGCAAATCCTTTTCTTACAGCATATGTTGAGCCGCATGAATCCATCCGGAGAAGGCGGCGGACGGGTAGCCATTGTTATGAATGGTTCTCCCTTGTTCACCGGCGACGCGGGCAGTGGTGAAAGTGAAATCCGGCGTTGGATTCTGGAAAACGACTGGCTCGAAGCGATTATTGCCCTTCCTGAGCAGCTCTTTTACAATACGGGTATTGCCACCTATATCTGGGTGCTGAACAACTGCAAACCCGAAAAGCGCAAGGGCAAGGTGCAGATGATTAACGCCTCGAATATCTGGACACCGATGCGCAAAAGCCTGGGTAACAAGCGCAGAGTAATTACCCCTGAGCAAATCAAAGAAATCTACCGAATATTTACGGCTTTCGAGGATAGCGGACAGTCCAAAATATTCGACAGCACCGACTTTGGTTATCGCAAGGTAACCATTGAACGCCCGCTTCGCCTGGATTTTCAAGTCTCTGTCGAACGATTGGATCGTCTCAAAACCCAGGGCGCATTTGCAGGGTTAGCACAATCTAAAAAGAAAGATCAGCAAACACGTCTTTTAGAAGAAAGGGAGGGGCGTGCTCGCCAGGAACAAATTCTTTCCATGCTGGGACAGATGCCGCAGGAGATTTACACCCATCGACCTGCGTTTGAGAAAGCCTTGGACCAAGCCTGCCAGGAAGCAAATGTGAAGTTGGAAGCGCCGTTGCGCAAAGCAGTTTTGGCAGCACTATCAGAACGCAACGAATATTCTGAAATCTGTCTGGACAAAAACGGTCAACCTGAACCAGACCCCGAGCTGCGCGATACCGAGAATGTACCCTTGAAAGAGGATATTGGCGCATACTTTGAACGTGAGGTATTGCCGCATGTGCCGGATGCGTGGGTGAACACCAGCCTGACTGACCCTAAAGACGGAAAAGTGGGACGGGTGGGGTATGAGATTAACTTCAACCGCTATTTCTATGTCTATCAGCCACCAAGAGCATTGGATGAGATAGAAGCGGAAATAAAAAAGTTACAGAGTGAAATTAGCAATTTACTTGGAGAGTTTAATTTATGAAAAACAATTCATCCCATCCAAATATTTCTTATGCCGCATTAAAACTTCAAGATGTATTAGAGAACCTATCTGTTGTTCCCGATGAAGAATATATCGATATTACAACCCATCGAGATCAATCTCTTAACAAGTATCAAATGATATTTTCTCCCAAGCATATTCCTTCTCTGACAAAAATCGAGTTTACCGAATTTCTGTTATTCCGCAACAACCATCATTGGGATAGTTTACACCGCATCGGCAAATATTTGGTTGAGGATATGGATTTGTTACGAAAAGCCTTGAGCATTTTACTGGATGAGTCAATCCCAGTAGAAGATCGTATTAATCAATTGCGACCTAAAAGACATGGGGCAAAGAACGCTATGGTGTCTTATCTGGGAATGCCTGTATTGACGCCCATTCTATTAATCGTTTATCCTGAGAAATATGGTGTTTGGAATAACACGACGGATCAGGGGCTGAAATTAACTCGGTTGTGGGAAAAACATTGGGATTCACAACCCGCGGGAAAAACATATTTTGAGATGAACCAGATTTATCATGTACTCTGTTCTATCTTGAAAATTGACCTATGGACACTCGATGCTCTTTGGTGGATTTTGAAGAAAAAAGAAATATGACGCCTATACAACGTCCTCAGTATAAAAAATACCCCAAATACAGAGAAACTGGTGTGGAATGGCTGGGAGAGATTCCGGAGCATTGGAAGATTAGTAAACTAAAATTTATCACTCAAATTAATCCAGAAGCTCTCTCAGAAGATACACATCCTAACTATATTATTCAATATATTGATATCAGCAATGTTGATGAAATTATGGGGATTGGAAATAATCAAGAAATGACTTTTGAAAATGCACCGAGCAGGGCAAGGCGGATAGTTCGAAATGGAGATACTATCGTTTCTACTGTTCGTACCTATCTTAAAGCAGTTACACATTTTGAAAAAGCCATAAAAAATCAGATTGTTTCCACTGGGTTCGCAGTACTTCGTCCCAAAACAATCATCTTTCCCAAATATTTGAAATGGCTTGTATTGTCCAAAGGTTTTATCGAAAATATAGTTTTACACTCCGTAGGAATTGGATATCCATCTATTAATCCATCCGAATTGGCGAGTTTAGTAGCTTGGGTTCCACCCATATCTGAACAACGCGCCATCGCAAACTTCCTCGACCGCGAAACCGCCCGCATCGATGCGTTGATCGCCAAATACCAGCGATTGATTGAATTGCTTGAAGAAAAGCGTATCAGTTTAATCAGTCGGGCGGTGACGAAAGGGTTATTACCCAACAGTGAGTTGAAAAGGTCATACAATCGTTATATTGACCTTATTCCAAATAGATGGACAGGAATCTCCTTAAAGAGATTGGTCGAAACAAAAATCACTGATGGACATCATGAAACACCTGAATTTTTAGATTCTGGTATTCCTTTTGTATCAGCAGAAGCAGTACAAAAAGACCATATTAACTTTGATTCAAAAAGAGGTTATATTTCTGAAAAATTGCATCATCGTTATTCCGATAAATTACATCCCAAACGTAATGATATATTTATGGTTAAGTCAGGTGCAACAACGGGAAAATTGGCTATTGTAGATACGGATATTGAGTTTAATGTATGGTCTCCTCTTACTCTTATTAGAGCCGATAATTCTAAAATTAGTACCAAATATCTCTTTCATGCACTACATGCTGAGTATGTTCAAAATCAAGTAAAACAATTATGGACACAGGGAACTCAACCGAATATATCTATGGGAGAAATTGAGAATATTTTTATTCTTGTTCCTCCCATCTCTGAACAACACACTATCATAGACTTCCTCGACCGCGAGATTGCCCACATTGATTCTATGAAAGAAAAGTTGAAAAGTATGCTTACCAAACTGCAAGAATACCGTTCTGCGCTCATTTCAGCGGCAGTCACTGGAAAGATAGATGTAACAAAATAATATGACATTTCGCCGCCAGCACCCGATCGAATATTTCATCGTTGATTTTTACTGCGCTCAGGTAAAATTGATTATTGAACTCGACGAATATATTGGAGCAGTGCAAAAGCTATGACGGACATATCTGAAAAGGACTTTGAAGAAACCATCAGCGCCTGTCTTCTCGTTGGTGGACAGGATGCCCCATTGACCGGCGATAACCTGATTCAAGATACGATCACCTTTCCGGGAGAATATCTCATTGGTCTGTACAGCCAACGCCAGCCTGCCGATTATGACAAGAAAAACTGCCTCATTCCGCGGGATGTGGTGGACTTTATCATCCTCACTCAACCCAAAGAATGGGAAAAACTACGCAAGAACTTTTCTGGAGATATCAGGGCGCACTTCCTCGAACGGTTAAGCAAGGAAATCAGCCAGTATGGCACGCTCCACGTTCTGCGCAAAGGTATCAAAGATTTGGGATGTAAATTCCAAATGGCTTACTTCCCACCTGCCAGTGGGCTAAACCCGGAAATCCAAAAGAAGTATCAAGGCAACATCTTTTCAGTCGTGCGCCAACTCAAATATAGCGAAAGTAACGAAAATAGCCTTGATCTCGTCCTCTTCCTCAATGGCCTGCCTATCTTTACCGCCGAATTGAAAAATCCACTCAACGGGCAGACAGTTGAAAACGCCATTAAACAATACCGCACCACCCGAGACTCCAAAGAAACGCTGTTTGCCTACCGCCGCTGCCTGGCGCATTTCGCGGTAGACCCCGAATTGGTTTATTTCACCACCCATTTGGAAAACGAGAAAACAAAATTTATTCCTTTCAATCTCGGACATAATCTGGGGGCAGGCAACCCGCCTTCCTGGAAAGGCTTCCCCACCGCTTACTTGTGGGAGCAAATTTGGGCACGCGATAGCATCCTCAATCTGCTCCAGTATTTTATTCACGAATACGAAGAAGAGAACGAGGAAGGAAAGAAAACCGGCAAGCGCAAGCTGATTTTCCCGCGCTATCACCAACTGGATGCAGTCCGGCGCATCATGTTGCATGCCCGCCAGAACGGTACGGGACAGCGCTATCTCATCCAGCATTCAGCCGGAAGTGGCAAGAGTAACTCGATTGCCTGGCTGGCACACCAGTTATCGGTGCTGCATAATGCCAGGAATGAGCGTGTTTTTGATTCTGTGGTGGTCATCACCGACCGCCGCATCTTGGACAGACAGCTTCAAGCCACCGTGCGCCAATTCGAGCAAACCTTGGGCATGGTCGAAACCATCACCCAGGACTCCCAACAACTCAAAAAAGCATTGGAAGAAGGTAAGAACATCATCGTTACCACCTTGCAGAAGTTTCCGGTCATTTCGGAGAAGGTCAAAAACTTGCCCGGAAAACACTTCGCCGTAATTATTGACGAAGCCCATTCCTCGCAATCGGGAGAAGCCACCCGCCACCTCAATATCGCTCTCTCTGCTGGTAGTTTGGAAGAAGCAGAAAAACAGGACAGCGCAGGCGAGGAAGAGGACTTGGAAGATCGCATTGAAAAAGAAATCCGCCAGCGAGGTCAACTGCCCAATGTCAGCTATTTCGCTTTCACCGCCACGCCCAAAGCCAAGACGCTGGAGTTATTTGGAACAAAAGGTGAAGGAGGCGGCTACCAGCCTTTCAGCCTCTATCCGATGCGCCAGGCGATTGAGGAAGGCTTTATTCTGGATGTGTTGCAAAACTACACGACCTATAAAGCCTACTGGAGCTTGCTCAAGAAAATTCAGGATGATCCCAAATATGATCGCACCAAGGCTGTCCGGCTGATGATGTCGTTCGTCGATATGCACGAACATACCATCACTAAGAAGGTGGAGGTCATCGTGGGTCATTTTAGTGAACAGGTACAGGAACGCATCGGGGCACGTGCCAAGGCGATGGTCGTTACCCGCTCGCGTCTGCATGCAGTGCGTTACAAGCAAGCCATGGATGCCTATCTTGCAGCGCATGGGAAGCCATTCAAAGTGATGGTAGCATTTTCAGGAAAAGTCAAAGATGGCGGCATTGAGTATAGCGAAAGCGGAATGAATGGCATTCCCGAAACGCAGACCGCTCAGACATTCAAACTGGATGAGTACAAAATCCTGATTGTGGCTGAGAAATTTCAGACCGGATTTGACCAACCCTTGCTTCACACCATGTACGTGGATAAACGGTTGAGAGGCTTGCACGCCGTTCAGACCCTCTCGCGCCTGAACCGCGTGCATCCGGGTAAGACTGAGACCTTCGTCCTCGATTTCACCAACGAAGCGGTGGATATTCAAAGAGCCTTCGAGCCGTATTATGAAAAGACGATCCTGAGTGAAGCCACCGATCCCAACTTGTTATACGACCTGCAAACCAGACTCGAACAACATGGCATTTATACAGCCGAAGATGTGAATACCTTCGCCAAGATTTATTTCAATCCCAAAAGGACACAGGCTAAACTCTACGCTGCGTTACAACCTGCGGTAAATCGCTTTGTTACCAAAGAAAAAGAAGACAAAGTTGAGTTCCGTACCACCCTTTCCGATTTCGTGCGCCTGTACGCGTTCCTATCGCAAATCGCTACTTTTATTGACCCTGAATTAGAAAAGCTATATACCTTTGGGCGTCTGCTCCTGCGAAAGTTGCCAATTGGGAAAGAAAAACTCCCGGTTGAGATTCAGCAAGCCATCGACCTTGAATCTTACCGCCTCGATAAGACCAGCAGCGGCAGTCTTGGGTTAAAGCACGGTCAGGGTGAATTGAATCCCGAAAACCCGTTGACCCCGCCGTTCCGAAGCCAGGCGGACATCGAAGCACTCTCGGAAATCATCAAAGAACTCAACCAGCGATTTGGCACTGATTTCAGCGAAGATGACCGCCTCGTCATCCGCCAATTGGAAGAGCATCTGGCGAAAAATCCGATGCTTGAGCAGTCCATGCGGGTCAATACACCCGAAAATGCTATGCTTACCTTCCGTGAAGTCTTGGAGAATGTCCTTCAGGAGTTGATTGATACCCAGTTTAAGTTCTACAAGCAGGTGAATGCCAACCCCGATTTTGCCCAGACGCTAACAAAATTCCTGTTTGAACGCTACCAGGCGCGCATTACTGGGGATATTAGCTAGGGAAACCAAACGCGTTTTTAACCATTTGGTTTCCTTTCTTTGCTTTCCTTTCCCCTTAAAAGGGGGAAAGGAAAGGGAAAGCATAATGGTTACCAAAGGAAGTCAAAAGGAAACCAAAGGAAAGCTAAAACCAAATAATGGACGGGGAAGTCAGAACCGCTGATTTACGCAGATTGATGGATTTCGCGGATTAGCAAATCGCTGAAAATTGGTATAATTAGCAATACGGATATTAATTTGACACAGATAAATTTTTATCGCTGATTTATAATCTGCGTAATCATTGTAATCAGCGGAAATCTGCGGTTCAGACATTTTCTGCGGATCGTGGTATAACCTGGATTAGCTGATCCAACATCTGCGTAATCACTGTAGTCAGCGTCGCACCTTGTGCGCTATCTGCGGTTCAGACATCTTCATCATTGTGGACAAGGGGTCAAACATGAATGAGAAAGACTACAAACACTCCGACATCACCCATAAAATCATCGGGGCGGCGATAGGCGCCCCCTGCGGGATTCGAACCCACAACCAACAGCTTAGAAGGCTGCTG
>JBAWYZ010000099.1:0-7905 GCA_037143255.1 Leptolinea sp.
ATTCTATACAAACATTTACACCGTGGTTTTCGGCGAATTTGATCGCTTTTTCCCAGTAGGGAAAAAGCACATCATTCCATTGATAGTCAAGGATCTTTTGCCACACTTCTGGTGGCCAAAAACAAGTCACCCAGTTTTGAAGCTGTGAAGTGGGCGAATCGCCAGGGCAGCCTGAAAAGGTGATGATCTTCTTTACACCCATTTTTTCTGCCAGAAGAATGGTTTTTTCATAATCCTGATGGGCTTTTTGAGCAATTTCTTTATTGGGATGAACAGGATTTCCTGAACAATTTAATGCGCTGACTTCTGTATCATATTTTTTCAAAAGATCAAGCATTTCCGATAATTTTTTAGCGCTGTTCAAGAGTTCATCAGGATTAGCGTGTGCGGTGCCTGAATAACCTCCGGAGCCTAACTCAACAACCCGAATCCCCTTACTTGATAAGTATTTTAGAGCTTCTTCCAGGCTACGGTCTGCAACTAAAGCAGTATATACGCCAAGCTTCATGGTTTAGTACTCCTTTCGCAAAGATATTTGAATTGCAAGCTGATACGTTTATTTAATTTTTGGCTAAACTCCAACATGGTATTCGTGAGAAGTGCTATACCAGTATTTGTCCGCTCGGTAATAACTGGTGGACGCTTCAATGGGTTCTCCATTATCTAAATATACAGCAAGTCTAACAAGCAGCAGTGGGGCACTTATTGATGTTTTTAGCAAAGAACAATGCCATTCATCTGCCTTAACAGCGCTAATCACGGAGTTAATTCGTACAATGGGCAGCTTATATTCTGTCCAAAGGATGTTGTAAAGGGATTCAGTAGTAAAGTCATGTTCGATTAGGTCGGGGCACAACTCAGTAATGATGGTAGTGTATTGGATTCCAATAGGTGTTTGATCGCCAAATCGCAAACGGACTAAAGTCAAGCATTTTGCTCCAGATTTCACCTGTAAGGGTTCCGGCGATGATGCATCAATGACACTTGCGGTGATTTTTAAAACTTCAGAATGTGGCGTCATTCCCATTTCTATCATTTGTTGGCTAAAACCCCGATCGATATAGAACTTCAATCGGTCTTCTTGATTGACAACCATTGTCCCACGGCCAGCTTTTCGTTCCAGAATATTTTCATCCACAAGGCGTAAGATTGCCTGACGCATAGTCTGACGACCAACGCCGTAAGCCTTGCTTAGCTCCACCTCGGAAGGAAGCATATCGCCCGGTTTATATTTGCCTGAACTGATAATTGTTTTCAAATCAGCTTTGATCTGATAATGAAGTGGCAATGGGTTATTTGAGGTGACAGGAGAAATATTTAGGTCAGTGAGAAAAGTGTTATCGGCTGGCATTAATTAACTGTCCTTAAGGATGAAGGCACTGGCTAAGCTTGGCAAATTTGTACAAAGAAACAATGCAAGCAGGTGTAAAAAATAACAAATACAGGCTTCAATGATAGCGATTTGTCTAAGCAATTGTTTTATTGTACGAACATTTAGATTATAGTCAAGTATCTTGATAATGTCAATCTCTAATTTTGTTATAAGTAATCCCAGGGAAATTCATACAGTTATACGCAAGGAAGGCATATTATTGGAGAAATGAACCATTATTTTGTAAAAAAAGGTTGTACTAGAACACACAATAAAAAGTATTTTGGATTTCCCAAAAAACATTGACATTTAGCGCATTATTCTGTATAATTATTTGTGTTAATGTTCGTACATATAATATTTTTTCAGCAACCTATTTCCCTTCCTAATTTATTAGAAGAATTCTTTTCAGTCAATACGAGGTGCTTTCAACCGCTTTAGATATGATAATATTATTCTGAACAAGGAGCTTGCCATGAGACGAATTACTTTGTTGGGAACAGGTTTTATTGGAAATTTCTATACAACCACCTTGTTGGGGATGCGCAGCCGGGATGAAGTTCAAGTGGTTTGCGCAGCTACAATGGATGAAGCCAAAGAATTTGCAGAACGGCATGGTATCCCCAGATGGACCGATAATATTGAGAAAGCGGTAAATGATCCGGAGACTGATCTGGTAGTTGTTGCCTTGCCTAACTTTCTGCACAAAGAAGGTGTTTTGGCTGCTGCAAAGGCAAAGAAAGCAGTAATGTGCACCAAACCTTTAGGCCGCAATGCGGCAGAGGCCAAAGAGATGTTGGAAGCCGTAGAAAAAGCCGGGATATTTGCCGGTTATCTTGAGGATTTGGTTTATACGCCGAAGACCCTTAAAGCGCTTGATTCTGTAAAGAGTGGGGCATTGGGTAAAGTGCTATGGACTCGTTCACGCGAAGCCCATCCTGGCCCACACAGCGACTGGTTCTTGAAAAAAGAACTTTCGGGGGGTGGGGCAATTGTAGATATGGGTTGCCACTGCATCGAAATAGGTAGGAATTTCATCGGTAAGGATGTTCGTCCGGTAGAAGTTATGTGTTGGGCTGCGACCCAGGTTCATCCCATTGACGCAGAAGATACAGCAGTAGGGCTTGTAAAATATTCAAATGGCGCGGTGAGTCAGTTCGAAGTTAGCTGGACTTTCCGCGGCGGTATGGACCTGCGAGATGAAGTTTCTGGCACCGAAGGGACTATCTGGCTCAACCATTGGCTGAGGACAGGAATTGAAATGTTCACTTCTGTTGGTGAAAGCGGTTATGTTGCCGAAAAAGCAGAAAGTGATAAAGGCTGGTTATTCCCAGTGGGTGATGAAGCAAGCGCCCTTGGCTATGTCCACATGTTTCTTGATCAGTTAAATGCTTTGGATAATGGTTCGCAACCAATGGAGACCTTCTATGATGGGTATATCATTAACGCGATTATGGATGCTTGCTATATCTCTGCAGAATCTAAACGGTGGGAGCCGGTAAATTTGGATATCTGGCGCGGGGTGGAAAAAGCTATCGAAGAAAAGAGTTTTGTAGATTTTGACGAAAATTATTACTTGATTAAAGAAGAGAAAATGCCTGACGGAAATACTAAACTTATCCTGAAGGATAAAAAAAATGGGGCAGCGGTTCAGCGAGTGAGAAAGACCTAAATATCAGTGTCTATTTTTTTGATTATTTAAGGAGGTGGTGGAATATTTAAAGCCAAATCAATAGATAAGCTCGAAGATTGATACCGGAAAGTTGTTTTTTCCCAACCATATCCACAATATTATGAGGAGAAAGTTATGAAAACAGTAAGTCGTATGGGTAAACCGATCATGGTCATGATGACAATGGTCATGCTTTTTTCATTAATTGCCAGTTGCACACCGGCAGCCGCCCCCGAAGCTCCCAAAGCAGAACCCGCTGTGGCTCCTGCTGCAGCCGAGCCTGCCAAGCCCGCAGAACCGGCTAAGCCTGCCGAGCCTGCCAAGCCTGCTGAGGCCAAGAAATTCACCATTGGTATTTCCAATCCATTCATCAGCAGCGAATATCGCACACAGATGATTCAGGAACTCAAAGACGTCAACGCCGAGTATATGGCAGCCGGCGTCACCAATGAACTGGTAATTGAGAGCGCCGATACAGACGTTGCCGGCCAAATTCAACAATTGCAGAACCTGATGAGCAAGAAGGTAGATGCTATTCTTGTGAATCCTGGTGATGCCAAAGGTTTGAATGCGACTTTGGAAGAAGCCGTCAAGGCTGGCATTGTAGTCCTGTCAATTGATCAGGAACTGGATGTCAAAGGTGTTTACAATGTAGGTCACAACCAGAAAGAATGGGCGATGACCTCGGCCAAATGGTTGGCAGAGAAACTGAAGAAAGGCAACATCGTAGAAATTGAAGGTTTCCCCGGTCACCCCGCCAATGAATACCGCATGAGTGGTGTGGCTGAAGTCCTTACAAGCTATCCTGATATCAAAGTGCTTGCAAAAGAGACCGGCAAGTGGGATGAAGCGACAGGCCAGCAGGTTATGTCAAACTTCCTCTCCGGCTTCCCCGGCAAGATTGATGGTGTTTGGACGCAGGACGGAATGGCAATCGGTGCGTTGCAGGCTGTAATGGCTGCCAACCCACCCAAATGGCCTGTGATGGTTGGAGAAGGCCGCTGCCAGTACTTAAAACTGTGGGAAGAAGTTCAGAAGACCAAGCCCGATTTCGAATCAATCGGCGTTGCCAATGCACCTGGTGTAAATCCCACCGGTCTGCGCATTGCAATCAATATTCTGCAGGGCAAGAAAGTTGACCCCAGCAAACTTGGCGGTCAGAATGGTTCTTCTTTCATCATTCCTTCCCCTGTAACTGTCACCAAAGACAATTTCCAAAAATGGCTTGACTTCTGCAAAGACAAACCCGATCAGTATTTGCTCGACGGTATCATGACTGAAAATGAAGTTCAGCAGTTCTTCATGCCCATGGAAACTGCAGCCAAGAAATTCACCATTGGTATTTCCAATCCATTCATCAGCAGCGAATATCGCACACAGATGATTCAGGAACTCAAAGACGTCAACGCCGAGTATATGGCAGCCGGCGTCACCAATGAACTGGTAATTGAGAGCGCCGATACAGACGTTGCCGGCCAAATTCAACAATTGCAGAACCTGATGAGCAAGAAGGTAGATGCTATTCTTGTGAATCCTGGTGATGCCAAAGGTTTGAATGCGACTTTGGAAGAAGCCGTCAAGGCTGGCATTGTAGTCCTGTCAATTGATCAGGAACTGGATGTCAAAGGTGTTTACAATGTAGGTCACAACCAGAAAGAATGGGCGATGACCTCGGCCAAATGGTTGGCAGAGAAACTGAAGAAAGGCAACATCGTAGAAATTGAAGGTTTCCCCGGTCACCCCGCCAATGAATACCGCATGAGTGGTGTGGCTGAAGTCCTTACAAGCTATCCTGATATCAAAGTGCTTGCAAAAGAGACCGGCAAGTGGGATGAAGCGACAGGCCAGCAGGTTATGTCAAACTTCCTCTCCGGCTTCCCCGGCAAGATTGATGGTGTTTGGACGCAGGACGGAATGGCAATCGGTGCGTTGCAGGCTGTAATGGCTGCCAACCCACCCAAATGGCCTGTGATGGTTGGAGAAGGCCGCTGCCAGTACTTAAAACTGTGGGAAGAAGTTCAGAAGACCAAGCCCGATTTCGAATCAATCGGCGTTGCCAATGCACCTGGTGTAAATCCCACCGGTCTGCGCATTGCAATCAATATTCTGCAGGGCAAGAAAGTTGACCCCAGCAAACTTGGCGGTCAGAATGGTTCTTCTTTCATCATTCCTTCCCCTGTAACTGTCACCAAAGACAATTTCCAAAAATGGCTTGACTTCTGCAAAGACAAACCCGATCAGTATTTGCTCGACGGTATCATGTCTGACTCTGAAGTCCAGCAGTTCTTAATGAAATAAATTATGACACTGTCGCTTTCTGCCCTTAATATTGTCAAGCGCTACGGAGGCGTTCTTGCCCTCTCTGACGGAAACCTGGATGTTCACCCAGGTGAAGTTGTTGCGTTGATAGGGGCAAATGGAAGCGGCAAAAGCACTCTAAGCAAGGTTATCAATGGAGTAGTTGTCCTCGATGGAGGGCAACTACTCCTTGATGGTAAACCTGTGCATTTCCCTTCTCCTGAATCGGCTAAAAAACTTGGGGTCTCGACTGTTTTTCAAGAGCTTAGCCTTGTACCAAAAATGACTGTCGCCGAGAACATCTGGCTGGCACGCGAACCACTTCGAGCAGGTGGTTTCATCAATTCAAAAGAGATTATGACCCGAACTGAAGAATTGCTCGCACTTTTTGAAGGCACATTCAAGGTCTCAATGAATTTCGATGTTCCTGTAGCTTCACTTCCGCCAGATGAAATGCAAATTGTGGAAATCTTAAAAGCCATCAGCTTCAAACCGCAGCTCTTAATTCTGGATGAAGCCACAGCCAGCCTTGACAGCCGTCAAGTTCAGCGATTATTTGAATTAGTTCGCAAATGGAAGGAGGAAGGGAAAGCCATCGTATTTGTTTCTCATCGTATGGAAGAGATTTTTCAGATTGCTGACAAATATTCTGTATTGCGCAATGGCAAAACTGTAGGCTCTGGAATAATGAAAGAAATCACCGAAAAAGAATTGGTTAATTTGATGGTGGGCACAGATTCGGTTTTTGGTTATAGCCGAACTGACCACCCAGGCGAAACTTATGAGTCAAAACCAGTTCGGTTAATTGTTGAAAACTTGAAAACTGAAGTGTTAAAAGGGATTGACCTTTCAGTACGAGAAGGTGAATTGTTAGGTATCGGGGGATTGAAAGGACAAGGACAACGCGATCTTCTTCTGTCCTTGTTTGGCGATATAAAACATCATGGAAAGATTTTTCTTAGTGACAAGCCCGTCAATTTTACGCATCCACGTCATGCGATAAAAGAGGGTGTTGCTCTAGTCCCAGGAGACCGATCGCGGGAAGGTTTGTTATCAATTCGATCCATCCTTGAGAACTTGATGTTGCCTTCATGGATAAAATATGGTTTTCCACTCCAAATGCTAAAATCTCGACAGGATGGAAATCAAATAGCATCCAGTCTAAATTTAAAAATGTCTGGCCTTGATGCGCCAGTAAGCAGCCTCTCTGGAGGCAATGCACAAAAAGTAGTTATTGGTAAATGGTTGCTTAAAAATCCCAGGCTGCTATTGTTGGATGACCCGACAAAAGGTGTTGATGTAGGTACAAAAGCGGAGTTTTATAAACTACTCCAGCAAATTTGTAGTGATGGAACATCTATCATATTTTACAGCAGTGATGATGAGGAATTGATCGGTCTGTGTGACCGTGTTCTAGTAATGTTGGAAGGCAAAATCCGTAGCGAACTTAAGGGGCCAACTTTAACAAAACTAAATCTCGTCTCTTCCTCCATGGGTGTAGCAAATGGAAGTGTAGAATGAAATTAAAACGCTTTCAATATCTTTCACTCCGTTATCCATCCTTCATAGCATTAATATTTTTCGTTTTGGCGCTTCTAGTAAACCTATATTTTCAAAAATCATTACTTGAACCAGGGACAATTAATAATAATATGCGGGTTTTTTTACCGCTGATATTACTGGCAGCTGGCGAAGCAGTTGTCATCCTCACCGGTGGAATCGATATTTCTGTTGGTGCAATCGTATCCATTGTTAGCGCACTACTTGCCACACGGGTCGGGCTGGAAGGGTCCCCAAGTCAAGTTGCCCTATGGTTTGGTATTGCGCTGCTTGTAGGAATTAGCGCCGGAGCCATTAATGGTTTTTTTATCGCTTATCTACGGCTGCAGCCTATCATTACAACATACGCCACAAGTTTTCTTTATGGTGGGTTAGCGCTTTTTATCCTGCCTCAACCCGGTGGTGGAATTCCCGCTGCAGTTGCTAATGTTTATCGGTCCGCCAATCCTTTTGGGTTACATTGGGCATTTTATGTTATTCCGCTATTAGTATTGATTTGGGTGTTAATTCGACAGACACGCTACGGGCGCTATCTATTTGCGGTGGGTGGCCATGCTCAGGCTGCCTATGAAACAGCGGTGCCGGTTGATATGGTTATCTTCAGCACTTATTTAATCTCAGGGTTCATGGCAGCAGTAACTGGCATTTGCATGATCCTGCTTACAGGAACTGGTAATCCCCAGATTGGCGACTCGATGACGCTGCAAGCCATCACAGCAGTGGTCATTGGCGGCACAGCCATGAGCGGCGGTGTCGGGGGGATTGCAGGGACGATTATGGGCGCCATTACTTTAGGAGTGATTAAAAACATCATTTCGTTCGCAAATATCGACACCTGGTGGCAGACGTTTGTGAATGCTTCCATAATTGTCGGTGCCCTGGCAGCACCGGGGGTAATTTCCCTTTTCCGGAGGAACCGGTCATGAAAAAAATAACCATTTCTCCACCCGTTGCAGCTGTTCTCCTGGCATTAGTACTGTTTATATTCAGCGGTTTTCTACCA
>JBAWYZ010000100.1:0-7897 GCA_037143255.1 Leptolinea sp.
TCAGTAGAGATTCTTCATTTTCCAAAACTACTCTCATCGATACGTCCAGGTGATGCTTGCTGAAAATCTTGAAGTACCATTTTTTCATCCATATTTCACGATTCTTTCCGCGAGTTTGTATTTTATCGTATCCTTGGGGATGCGCTTTGTCAACTAATTTGAATTTGCAAAGATGGTCTTCCTGACATATTCCCAGAGCGTACCCGTAAGTCAAATTCTGGCTGGGTGGCAGCTTTCTCTAGAATGTCTTCCACATCTTCGGGCTGAATACCGAAAGGTTGCAGCAGAGTGCGAGCGGCGCGCAGAAACAACACCCGGTAAGCCGCCCGGTCAAGGCTGCGCAGGTCGGGACGGTTGGGCAAATCCCAGGCGTGCACGCCCTGCTCGCCGCGGATGAGCAGGAAGCGCACTTTTTGTCCGGGGCCGAGCAGTTTACCAATTTCGCGCAGTTGCATGGCCGCCCGTGCCGCTGGCGATGGGGTGACATACAGATTCAGTTCACGGCTCAGGCGTTGGCCAATCACCAACTGTTCCAGCGGCACGCGCCCGTCGCGCAGGGCGTGCAGTTGGCGGCGCAGCAGTTCCAACGCGCCGGGTAGATACTGCGGCAGTTCATCCACACTGGGAGCCTGAGCCAGCCAGCGCAGCGCTTCCATTTGCGCGTCAGAGACGAAGCGGGCGGTATCATGCCGGCGGGCTTCAATGCCGCGGGTCTTGATACTGCCATCCTGAAAGACGCCGAAATAGCGGTTTGGCACCGGTATGCGCTTGTCGCGCCGGGCAGGAAGGAAAGCCACCCAGCGGTAGATGCCATCTAGTGAAATGGACAGGCCGGTGCGCTGGGAAATTTCATCCAGTAGCTCCTGGTAGTCTGCTGGACGGGTGGCGCCGGGTTTTTGCACCCACAGGCCGTCCACGTACATTTGTAGGATGTTGAAACCGCTGTCTTCGGCGGTCTCTTTTGCGCGCAGCAGAGCTTCACGTCCATTGGCAGTGACGGCCTCGTGCGATTCGATGCGTCCAAAACGGGCATTTTTATATCCCAGGTAGCCAAAGCAGGTGACCAACAACCACTTATGCGCCAGCGAGCGGGCTTTATCTGGTTTGAGACGTGGATCCCAGGCGGGCATTTCGGTCAGCCGGTGTTTGATAGTGATGCGTTTTTTGAGCAATGGCGCCAGCGTTTGGGGGATCAGGCCGGGTTCGGCTGATAGCGGGTCAGACAGGCCGTTGGGGGTGCATTCG
This sequence comes from Leptolinea sp., assembly GCA_037143255.1. Classification (GTDB taxonomy): domain Bacteria; phylum Chloroflexota; class Anaerolineae; order Anaerolineales; family Anaerolineaceae; genus Leptolinea. The sequence continues at coordinate 1,246 of JBAWYZ010000100.1, forward strand.
GGTGAGATATTGCAGCGTACCATGATGCTGGGGTACATCGATACGAAGTCGATTTCGCCCACGTCACGGTGCAGGCCGATGATAGGCTGATACACCAGGCCGCCCTGGTCGAAGGACAGCAGGTCAAGCGCCGACTTTTCACGCTCTGCTTGCTGTTTGTGCCAGGGTACCAGAACTTTAGTCCGCAGCGCTGTTAGAATTTGCATGGATGAGATGCCCGTGCCGGGTGAAACACGCGCCGCAGTTTGCAGCGGCAGTCCGGTGACGCGTCCTACTTCCAGCACGCCTTCGAGGCCGTAGTCGCCCCACAGCATGGCGTTGGTGCGGTCAATGTGCATCCTCCCGAAAAGATGCACCTGCTCGCCGCGGTAGATAATTTGACCGTAAGAAAAGTAGGTGCGGGATGCCTTGCGCGCCACGTTTTGATCGATCTCGCGGTTGAGCGGTAGATGTATGCCCAGAGTTTGCGACATTTCAAGCAGGCGCGGCAATAGCCATGTGTCACCCCATGAGGTTAATAGCAGGTCAGGGTCAAACTTCTGCAGCAAGGCGGACAGGTTGATGAGCAGCGGACGGGCCGGCTGCAACGCCATGTGGTAGATGTGTTTATCAATCACCACGTTGATGCCGGTGGGCTGGGAGTGCAATGGGTCACTGTCGGGCTCCAGTTCCATTATACGCAGTGGGCAAGGCTGGGGATCAATATCCCACGGGCTGTCGAGCGCGCGCAGTTCCAACAGGCGGTCATCCTCGTATTGGATGCGGCAATAGGCAGTAGGAAAAGCGCCGGTCTGCGCGGCGAAACGCAGCCCCAGGTTGATGTCCGAATCGTAGTAGGTCAGGTCAGGGAAGGCTTGGGAAGCCTGCTGAAAGAGACGCGGCTGGAGGGTTGGATTTTCCACTTCAACGGCCAGCAAGCTGAGCGGGTGCGGTACAAACAGGTCGCGTTTCTCAACGCGGGCAAGCTTCGGGGTTGGGTTTTGTGCCCGCAGCCAGACGGCCAATTCGTGTAGGCGTTGCGCTGGCCCGGCTGCATAAAAAGTCACCGGAAAGTGATAGCGCAGGCGCAGACGTTGGCCATCTTCCAGCAGCGCCCAGACGACCAATCCGTCTGTTTCGTGTTCGTACAGATCAAGCAGCCAGGCGTGCATGGTGGCGAGACAAAACTCCCTCCCGTGAAGGGAGGGGTTGGGGAGGGTTAAAAGCTTGCTTATGCAAAATAGAATCGTCAGGCATCATCATCAATCACTTCTTCCAATAAAAGTGAGGGTTCTTCACCGGCAGGTAATTGCCCGGTGATCTCGTCCATTTGCCGGCGCAGACGTTGCACTTCTTTGTGCTCCTCCAGCAGCATAGAGAGCATAAAAATTTCCAACGGCAGGGCATGTGCTGCATAGGCTGCGGCGGCCAGGTGTTTCTGGGCGGAGACGAAAAGATCATCCAGCGCAATCTGATCAGCGCGGCGCAGGGCACGGCGGAAGCGGTTGAAGGCTTCCTGCTCCATCAGGAAAGTCTGGGTGATTGAAGGTAGAGTGCGTCCCATGGGAGTGAACCTCAGTTAAAACAGGCCGGGCAGCGGCTGCAGGCGGGGCGCTTCGGCGGTCATCACCTGGGTGGCGGCGCCGCGCAGAATGTCTAGCAGTACCAGGCGCTCGGGGCACAGGGTGGATGGCGGCCGTGCGCTGACCATCACCGGGGCGGTGCGGCTCAGGCGGCGCAGGTGGATGATGGCATTCTCCAGTAGGCGGCGGCTTTCGCCCAGCGGCACGCTCTCATCATAGAACGTGGCCAAAAGATCGAGCACCAGTACCGGGCGTTCCGGCACGGTGGGCGTGTCGGCCAGCAGCACCAGCATCTGGTAGCAGGTGAAACCGCGCGAGAGACGGATGTTGTTCAGCGCACGGTTGAGTTCGGCCGTATGCCGGCGGATTTCGCGTGAAACGGTGTAGGCATTGAACTGATTTCCTCCGTCCAGTACCCGTACGACATTACCGGGGGCCAGGCGGGAAGCCAGCGCCAGCATCATTTCGCGTCCGGCGTGCGGCGCGACGACCAGTTGTATCTGATTATGAAGGGGGTTGATGAGCGAGTTCATACGTTCCGAATACCTGTTCTGATAAGGATTTTCTATAGTATACAAGAACCCGCGTTCTATGTCAATAGGCAATATTGGATGAGTTTTCTATCAAGGAGATATGTAAATTGTTTTCTTCCTCTGTTGCCTGCCCGAAATTTAATTACTGTAAGGGCGAAGCAATCTGGCGATATTTTGGGGAGTAAATTGCCATAATTTCCGATTGCTTCGTCCCGTTTGCCGAAATGTGACAATGCCTGGATAGCCGAGTAATTAAATTTTTGGCCAAGGGCGAGGCTAATATGGTCATGAGAATTTATTCCGTCTACCTTCTACCAGAAACAATAATACCCAGTAGGGAGCCAATTATTTTAGAGTCAGAAAATATGTTGACTTGCATCCTTGTTCAATGTATGATTCGATAATATTCTCGCAATAAATAGGAGCAGACCATCTCCAATTCCATCTCTCGCCGGCAGTTTCTTACAGGTAGTCTACATCTCATGGGTGCGGTTTCTCTTGGACGGGTTGTAGACCTATCTAATATTCCGCTAACCGGAAAAGCAGCAGATGCCCTTCCCGCCGCCGCGGCCGCCCTGGGAACCGATCAGCACACCCCGGCGGAAATCCTAAAAACAGCGCTGGATGCGGTTGGCGGTATCAGCCGATTTGTGAAACCCGGGCAGGTTGTGGCGATCAAACCTAACGCTACCTGGGCGTTCGCGCCGCATACAGCTTCCTCCACCGATCCGGATGTTTTACGTGCTTTGATCCAACTGGTACAGGAAGCCGGTGCCTCGCGTATTATTGTCACCGATCACTGCTCAATAGAACCCGGCACAATCAAAAGCCTGAAAGCCAACGGGTTGGGAATGGTCGTAGAAGAAACCGGTGTAGAAGGTCACTTTCCTGACCGTTACCTGGCTCCCAAAGAAACATACACAACAATTGAACTTCCGGAAGGTCATGCTTTCAAGAAAATTGGGGTGGTCAAAGCCGCCGTTGAAGCAGATGTGCGCATCAATATGGCGGTCGCTAAGAGCCACAGCGTAACGCGGATGACTTTCACGTTGAAACACATGATGGGTTTTCTGGAAACACCAGCCAGTTTGCATGCTTATCTGCACAAAGGCATCGCTGATATCAATACCCCTTCTGCGATTCACGCAGATTTGCACATTCTGGAGGCTTTACGAATTCGCATGGCCTATGGTGATTACGTCACCTGTGCCGGCCCGCAAACGGATGAAACCCACCCGTTTATGATCAAACGCACAAATCAGATCATTGCCGGAACCGACCCGGTATTGGTGGATGCTTATGCTTGCAGTACTTTTTACGATGTCAAGCCAAAAGAATTTGCTCATCTCAAGAACGCAGCCGATTGGGGTGTCGGCGATTTAGAGGTGGAGGCAGCGCAGACCAGTGGAAAATTCCGCATTCTAAAAGTTGGTGATGTAATTGCCGTTCAATCCGCAGTCCAACCTACTTCAAAACCAGTCGAACTATCCAGCCCGCAACCTGCCGGCAACGGAACCACTGGCGCTATTCCATTACCGTTTACCGCTCCAGCGGATCAAATTGAAATAGCAAATTCGGTTGCGCAACAAACTTGTAACAATGCCATTAGTCCCAATGACTTCTTAAAAACTGCCTTGATTCCGGCTTCAGTGATAGTAGCTGGTGCTGGGTTGATCGCCGCTCGAAAGAAATCGCTACCTGACAAACCGAATGATTCCGGCGATGTGAATGAAGAGTAAAGTCAAATTCAGGGAATCCCAGGGTGCAACCGGGAGAAAACTGGTGCAAACCGGTTTTTTGCTATTGTTTCTTTTTCCATGGCTGCCAGTAATCTATTCACGGGTCTATGGAATAGAAACACCCGTTTTTACCTCATGGCTGCTGCCATATGATGCGCTATTAAATGCCGCAAAACCCTTACACGGTAACTTTCTCTGGATGATTCCCGGCGCCGGTCTTTTTATTCTGACCTTATCGGTTGTCTTTGGTCGGGCATTTTGCGGGTGGATATGCCCACTAGGAACCTTACTGGATTGGATCAGACCGCTGGCTTTCTGGCAGAAGGGGATTCATAAGCGACTTTCTGCGCGCAACAGCCGCATTCGTTTTATGATTCTTGCCGGCGTGATAGCCGCATCCTTGGTCTCTATTCAATTTTTGGGCTGGTTTGACCCATTGATTATTTTCAACCGGTCAGCCTCAGCTATTATTACAAATCTCTTTCTGACCGACTCTTCCAGTTTAAGGGTATGGCCATTTTCGATTTCCATCCTGTTTATCGCGATTATTGCACTTGAAATTTTCCGTCCACGTTATTGGTGCCGAAACCTGTGTCCGTTCGGCGCATTACTCAGCCTGCCGGCGAATTTCAGCCTGCTGAACCGGCGGGTGACCAATGCCTGCACCTATTGCGGTGACTGTCGCAAAGTTTGTCCGATGAACGCCATTGGCGCCGAACCGCACGAAACCCGTTATTCTGATTGCACTTTCTGCCTGGATTGCGAATCAGCCTGTCCTAATCAGGGCATCCAATTCGGTTTTGGGCATTTGGCTTTAACCAAGTGGCAGCACAAAGACCCCCAATCCTCTTCGCCGGCAGGAATTATCACAAAGGGAAATTACAGCCAACCAAAGCGCTTATCTGCCGCCAAAATCAGCCGCAGGCAGGTCTTGGAAGTCCTTGCGGCAGGTGCAGCCGGATTGGCCGCTGCACCATTTATTTCTAGAACTCAAACATCACCCGGATTGGTTCGCCCACCTGGCGCTCTGCCGGAAGAGCAATTCATTCAAACCTGTGTCACCTGCCAGGAATGCATTCGAGTATGCCCTAGCCGGGCATTGCGTCCGGCTTTGCTGGAAGGCGGGTTCGCTTGCATTGGAACACCCTATCTTGTACCGCGGCAGGGGGCTTGTTCATTTGGCCCAAGCTGTCCGCAACTTTGCGCACAAGCCTGCCCGGTGGGAGCCATTCGACCCATCCCGGTTGCAGAAATGAAGACTGGCGTGGCAATGGTAGATCACAGCGCCTGTCTGGCCTGGGATCAAGGCGTAAAGTGCCTGGTATGTGTAGAAGCCTGTCTGTCGGATGCCGCCAAATCCATCAACGGTAAAATCATTGTGGATGCCACTAAATGTACGGGGTGCGGTCGGTGTGAAAGCGGTTGTCCGGTGGCTGGAAGCGCGATCCGGGTCTTCCCTATTTAATCTTCGATGATTCGGTAGTCCAAAATTGCCCCATCCTTGCCGGCAAGCAGCAGATATTCGCTAGCTTGAATTGGTCCATATTCAATCCAATCACCGGTATTGGCTTGACCGGTGATTTTTCCGGTCAGGGAGTCCATCTCGTATAAGAAGGGTAAGGTGGTTCCAGCAAAATAGATCACAGATTGAGCTAATACCGGTGTGTGACCCACTGCAACCGGCAAATCTTGTTCCCAAATTAGGCTGCCGGTTGCCAGGTCTACTGCAGCGGCGGTCTGCCCAATAGAAAAGAGATACACCCGGTTTCCATCCACAATAGGATTGGCATAAATACTATCCGGTGTGGAATAAGCCCAGAAATAATCCTTACCGTTTAAATCCAGGACATATAGACGGCTGTCATTGTTGGAAATAAGTAACCGGTTCCCCGCCAATACCGGCTGAGATTCAATACCCCCCGGAAGCTGGGCTGGTTTCTCCCAAAGTGCATTGCCGTTCGTTGCATCAACCGAATAAACAGATCCGCCGACCGTTCCAAAAAAAATGGTACTTGCTTCTTTCATTGCACTGGCCAGAATCGGACTGCCGGTTTCCACCTGCCAGAGGATTTTTCCATCCGCCAGGCGGATGGCGCTCATCACACCCCCATAGGATCCAATATAACCTGTTAACCCGTCTATCAGCAACCCGGCATAAACCGCTCCGGGAAGTTGGGCTTGCCAGATGATATCCCCTGTTTTTCGATCCAATGCAATCACTTTGCCGGATTCACTCCCCACAAAGATGGAATTTGAGGAAAGGGCAGGCGGAGATGTTAGAGTCTCTGACAATTTCTGCGACCATAGGATGGTTCCATCCTGCAACCGTAAGCTTGCAATTAATCCGGTTTGGTAGGCGGCCACAACCATATCAGAATCTGCCGTGATTCCAATCGGAGTATCCACACCAGGGCTTTTTATCCACTGCAATTCAAGATGGTCTAGATTTTCGGGAACGACCTCCGACATGCCTGATGTGAAAACCGCTTTTTCAGCGCCAGAAAGTTTGCTGATGATCTCTCCAGCATCTCGCGTTCTCCCTTGTCCATAAAAAAGAGGGGCGAGCTTCAGCAACGCTGACCGGTTGTTATTATCTGCCGTAACTGCTTGATGGTAGGCTAAAATCGCTTCACTGTGGCGGTCGGCTGCGGTCAGTTCATCCCCTTCCCGCTCCAATCGCTGGGATGCAGATAGAAAAATCACAGGGGAACAACCTGCAATCATAAGCATTTGGATAAATATACAAAAAATGGCGCAACTTTTCTTCATAATATGATATTTAATGTAGGTTTATTTATTGGCTTTTTGATTATTTTAG
>JBAWYZ010000101.1:0-7870 GCA_037143255.1 Leptolinea sp.
ATAACAAACCGTGCCAGGCATTGGTCCAGGCAAGCAGGAGGGTGATAATCGACAACGTCCACGCCAGAAGTAGAACATAGCGGGGTGGAGAGCGATGCTCCGTGTATTCCATAACAAAGATCAACATAAGGGGAGGAATATTGACCAGTCCGATGTATCCGATTTGTGTCCACAGGAGTTTTATTGAAGGGTCAACAGCGGCAGCCTCGAAGGTGTAAGCAAATGTCCACTCGGTGACGGCGAGGATGAACCAGAAGAAGCGGTTTTCCACTGAAAAATTTCTGCGGCGCCAGGCAGTATAGGAAATCACGGCAGAGATGAGGGTGGTGGTTGCCAGAATGATCGCTTGAGGTACAGGTAGCCAGGTCATCGAATTCAATCAATCCATTTTCTTTCTGTGTTTTGGTCTGAAGACATGATTATATCATGCAATCCGTGAATGGATTTTGGACGGGGATGAATTTTATGTTTTTTTCAGGTGAAGAGTAAGCATAGGTAGATTCTTACTCAACTATGGTACCGATTTCAAGTATAATATAATCCTGAGGAAAATCGACATGAAGCTTCAATTTACCAATGGCTATCGCCCCCGCTTTGATCAGATTTCTCGTATCCTACAATATCTTCATTCCCAAGAGGGTGGAAAAAAGAATTCTCGCATAGAAATTGTTACATCATTAGGAATTCCAGAAAGGCAAGTAGATAATCTCACCAGTATGATGGTTGGGTTTGGTCTTGTTTTTCCGAGAGTAACAACACTTACCCCTTTCGGAAAAGCAATTGTTTTATCTGACCCATATTTTGACAAAATCGAGACACTGTGGATCGTCCACCATATAGTGTCCAGTGAACCGGAATGGGTAGTATGGTACCGCATCATAAACACTGTGCTGCTGTCTGGTGATCGTTTTGAAGTTGATGAGATTGTTGAACAGTACTTTTCAGATCTTGCCCAGCAATTCTCGGAAAGAACCTTTTCTGAAAAATTACCCACAGAAGTGGGAGCGGTCTTTGCCGCTTATACTCGCAGTGAATTATCCCGTCTGCAAATTATTAAAGTCGAAGGAACCGGCAAATTTATTAAATCCGATCCGGTAGATATCCCAGACCTGGCGTTCTTATTCTGTTTGCTATATTATCGGGATAAATCTTCTCCTGGTTCCTCGGCGGTGAATGTTGCGGATATCTGTTTGAAAGAAAACAGCCCGGGTCGGGTACTGCATTTGGAGGAGTACCAGGTGCGGACCATTTTAGGAAACTTGCATGATGCCGGATTGGTCAGCCTGGAGCAGTTCGCCAATCTCGATCAGGTGCGTTTTTCGGGTGAGATGAGCCAGGAAAATGTTCTCCAGCGTATTTATCGAGGCGTATAATGCCGATGAATGGGCTCGATTATCTCAACCATCTTGGTCAGGAGCGTTATCGGACATTTGTTTTACATGCACCCCCGCATAAAAGCGCTGCGCTGACCCTCTTTTGCCAAAAATTATCCCAAAAAGTCAACTGTAAATACCTGGACTTATTGGACTTGTTTATTCAAGACACATCATTAAGTGAGCATATTGACACTTTCAGTCCGGAGGAGTTAAAAAAACTGCTTGTTGCGCAGAGCCGTGGCGTTCCTCTGATCGTCCTGGACCGCGGCGATTTCCTACTGGATACCTGGCGAAAAGATGAACGGCAGGTTTTTTACCGGTTATTGAATAACCAGTGGGATGGTTTTATGGAAGGGATGAGAGCCAGGCTCTTGATTTGCTTGCAATCATCGCCGGAAATTGAAACCTTGAAATTTCAAGATTCACAAGAAAACAGCCGCATATTCCAATTAGCCGATTTTAACGATATTCCATAGGAGCGCTGAGATGACAAAAATTTCCAACATCGTCCAAATCAACAGTGGTTATACCAGTTATGTGGATTTATACGAAGATTATTATGATCTCGTCAAGAACCGCGGGCGAATGGAACGTTACAAACCCATCACGGCACACCGCCTGGCGTTTGAGAAAATCGCTAATGCTTTGGATCCCAGGGATCGGCGCTTCTATTTCCTATCGGGCAGCTACGGAACCGGCAAGTCGCATCTCCTCTTAATGCTGGCGAATTATTTTGCCTCTCCTAGCGATGTACCGGAACTCGTGTCCTTTTTCAATAATTATGGAACCGCTCAAAGTGAAGTTCTCTTGAGGCCTGGGGAGGAACTCAAAGAGCAAAGAGCTGCTAAGCTCAAAGATAAGCGCAAATCGGGTTGTTACCTGGTGGCACTGTGCCGCTACAGCTTGAATCTGGATTTTGAAGGGGCATTGTTGAGAGCGCTGGAGGAAGCCCTGCAGAAGGATGAATCCAATATCCTTTTTGACAGTCACTACAGCGAAGCTCTGCGGCGCATTAAGAAATGGGAAGAACAACGTAATCAAACCAGGTTCTATACTGATCTTGAAACCTCGCTCGCCAAGTCATATCCAGATTGGACCATTAATGGTCTGACGGCTGGTTTGATAGGATTCAATGAACCTGCCCTGAAAATATTTAAGGATTGCTTTAAAGTCGTTACAGATACAGACTTTTCCTATAATAAAGACAACTTGCGCGACATTATTTCGGATTTCTTGAAGAATCCAGGATTCAAAGAACGATATAAAGGGATTGTTTTTTTGTATGATGAGTTTGGCGCGTCGATCGACGCCAACCTGGTCAACTACACCACCTTGCTGGATTTTGCCCAATATTGCGCCGAATCCACTTTAGTAACAGGCGGGACGGTTGCATTCATTGGTACAGGGCATAAAGGCTTTCGAAACCATGGCACAGTTGGCGATTTAAATGCAGAGACTCTGGAAGCGCGGGTTACAGAAATCGGCTTGGAGACGCAGGGCATGGAAGATATCATCGCTGCCATTGTTCAGCCCAAAAAGGACTCACCGGCTTGGAATCAGCAGGTTCAACCTAAGGTTGGTAAATTTACCTGGCTTTCCGGCGAGTGTAATCAACGCAAATTATTCAGTTGGCTGCCAGCACCGAAGATCAAGAATAACATCATTCAGAATATATACCCCATGCACCCTTTGGCTACTTTTGCGCTTTTGCGACTGGCGGGTGAAGTGGGGTCTGCCAACCGCTCCGTTTTCAAATTTTTTGCTCCTGAATTTCAAACCGGGGAAACAGGCTATCAAAATGCCCAGCCCTACTCCTACCCCTGGTTTCTCGAGAAGAATGAGATCATTAATCACAACAAATTGACGTTATATACAGCCGATTTATTGGTGGACTATTTCCAGGAAAGCCTGAAAGCGGCGAATAACCGCCTGGCTGAGCGGGTGAAAAAAGCCGTCATCAACTATCAGACCACCCTGCAAAAATTAAACGCTTATCTGGCTAACAAAACACAGCAAATGTTATTTGAAGAAACAGACGAGCTCATGCTTCGAATTCTCAAGGTCATGTTGATCAATGAGATCGTCAGCAGTCAGGGCGTAACGATTGTGAATAATGCCCAAAACATTGAGTTTACCCTGGATTTTGTCTCTCAGGAAGAAAAGACTCAAGTGGAAAACCGTTTGAGTTTGCTTTGTGGTGCTGGTGTGATTTTTGATAACCAAGGTGTTTATGAATTTTTGCGCAGCGACCGCCAAGATGTGCGCCAATTGATAGAACAGTATAAAGCCAATCCTGATAACCGTCCAACCAATCTGCTGGAGGCTTTCCTAAAATTAGCCCCCCTGCAGGGAGAGGAAGTCTATCTGGAAGCGAAGGATTATAATAGTTCTTATAACGAAGATAAGCGTCTTAAGGTGATTTTTGCCACCCCTTCCATGCTGGTGGAGAATAGAGACATCAACGGTACTTCCATGTCTTACTTCGCCGTTCTGGAACATCAACGCTCAGCCGTTTCGAGTCTCGTTACCGGTTATGAGGGTATTGCTCTCTATGTATTCTGTGAGAATGACAACGATATCGATGCTGCCAAAAGAGCCGTCCTACAAAACGATCAAGGGCGTGTGGTCGTGGCATTCCCCCGCGTTCCTATCGCGGTCTATGATGCCATCATCACCCTCGATGCCATCGAAAGCGATTGGTACAGACAACAATCACAAAACTTCGGCGCATTCGAGAAAGCGGAAGAAAGGACCATCCGTGAGGAAGCAAAAAGGGCTTTGCTGGAAGCCAAAGCGATGTATTTCTCGAATAGCAAAGTGCATTGGTTTGCAAAAGATGGTAACGAGATTACAGTTCCGGAGAACATCCGCCATGCTGCTGCGAACCAGCTCATGCAGATACAGTACGGAAGCACACGAAATACTATTCCCCATAACGAATTCAATAAGAGTCATATCAATATAACGGCAAATGTCAAGGCAATCTTCAAGGAAGGCGGTGATATCCTTTGTGATTTTTCGCAGCCCATCCAGATCAATTGGACCTGGCCCGAAAACCGCGGCGGCACGAAGTACCTGCGCAAATGTTTTGTGGATTATCAAGTTCTGAGCGTATTGCGTGATGAAGGAAGTATCCGTTATTTGGAAGCGGAAAGAGATATCGATAAATTCCGCACTGCCATGCCGGCTTATGCAAGTTTGTTGAAAGAACTGAAGAAGTTGGAAGGCAAAGGGCAGATTAATTTTCAACAATTCATCAAACCGTTCTTTGAGGAGTATGGTCAGGGCGAGATTGCAGTTACCCTGATGCTGCTGTTAGCCCGGCGCTTCTACGGTGATAGTTTACGCTTTAAGAGAGAAACTAACCATCTTGAAGATATTCAATTTAATGCGACGGAAGATATGCTTTTTTTGGTTCAAAGACAATCTCCATCCGCCGTTTTGTTTTTTGAACCAGTCAGCGCAGAAGACCGCGCTTATTTCGCTAAAATCACACACATCTTTTCCAATCAACCTGCCCCGGCGGACAAAGTTTACACGATTAACGAAGCCTTTCAAGCGGCTGTCCACTGGTGGGATCACCTTCCGATGATTGCCCATTCATCTGATTTTTATAAAGAAGAAGAGAAACCGTTGATGAAAATATTCAGCCAGGCAAAAGTCAAAGATCCCTTCCACTTCATCAAGTATGATCTGCTGGAACCGCTCGGTCAGGTGCCGGGAGAAACGCTTACCCCGCTAAAAATCACACAGATCGAAATCCATCTGAAGGCTTTTAAAGCCGCGGCAGAGGCAGTTCAGGAATCTGTGCAAGAACAGATTTTAGCCCGGACAGCCGAGCTCTTTGGGTCATCTTCTCATCTGGATGTGGACATCCAGGATGCGCTTAGGCACTGGCATAACGAACTAAGAGACACGGAAAAAGATCAGATGGGGACTTACCATAACAACGACAGCAAGCCTTTGGTTAAATTTACAGCTTATACTAATATCCGCGAGTTATTGTTCAAGACCTTGCCGGAAGCCTACTCTTTAGGCAGCGTTGAAACCTGGACGACAAAATCTATGGTTGATACGTTTATGCAGCGAATCCGCAATGGCAAGAAACATATTGAGACCAATGCGCCGCTGCCTGCCCAGCTCAAAGTGGACTTTACAAATGATGTATCCCAGGATCGCAATCAGGTAATCTACAGGGGTGAGCTGATTCTGCACGCTGATACAGAGGATGGGCAGGGAACGATTTATTATACTGAAGACGGTTCCGATCCTACTTCAAGTCAGCAGCGGCAAAAACTGACTCCTGGAGACACATTGACTATCAAGGGTAACCGCAGAGTGAAATTGGTGGTTGGTGACGAAAAAGGGAATTACAGCGCGGTGACGACGATCGAAGCTATCGATGAACTGAACAAGTATAAGATCGCCAGATCGGTGCAATCAGGTTTTACCGATGAACCAATCACTTTTGTGTTTCCGGAGAACAAAGGGGCTGCATGGATAACGCTATCTTCTTTTGTTGAAGAACTTGCAAAATCGGGTATCTATTCAAACAGTGAACTGCGCCAGGCTGTTCTTCATGCACTAGAAAAGATTGAAAAATAAAGCTAGGATACTGCCAACATGCCATTTTTTTACCACAACGAAACGCTTTTCTCTGAAATTTACCTGGAAGAAATCACCCGCCAGAGCGAAAACGCTGACAGCCTGGCATCCTTGCAAGTTCTTAGAGAATACCGGGATTTTGCAGACACGCGTACGCTAAACGCCTGGAAAGAATCCTATGTGCATGAAGTGCTTGCGGCATTGGGGTTTTTCGCGTATTCAAAGGACGAGTCACTGACCTATCTCTTCCCCTTAGGGAACAGCGCCACCGAGCCTCCCCTTTCGTTGTGTTATGTTGTGCTATTGGATGAAAAACTGGATAATACCACCCTCGGCGCCAACTGGGCGGAGAAGATTATACGCGCCCTGCGGGAGCACAATCTCCAATGGGGTCTTTTAACCAACGGCAGGCAGTGGCGCATCTTTCATCGCGACGAGCCCACCCCTTATGAAACGTTTCTGGAAATCGACCTGGAAGCCATCCTCAAGGAAAACGCCAGGGACGCTTACCAGATTTTCTACAAATTCATGAAAGCGGAGAATTTTGTAGTTCAGGAAGACGGCAAATGCCAGTTTGACCGCTTTAAGAAAGAATCGCAAAACAAGATTGATTATATAGAGAAAGAACTCGCCAAAGCCCTTAAACCGCGTGAAGAAGGCGGCAAGGGTGTACTCTCCGACCTCTGTATGGGATATGTGGAAGAACTGCGTCGCCAGAAGGAATGTAACCTGGATGACGAAGGGCTGCGTAAAAAGATTTATCACGGGGCGATGCTTTACATGTTCCGTCTGCTCTTCCTGTTTTATGCAGACGCGCGCCAACTGTTGAGCGATGAGAACCATGCCCTGCTGGAAAAAGTGGAAAACGGATGCCGCACTCGCCATGAAGGAAGTGCATGGGGAGACTCTGCTCTCCCCATTTGGGACAGCCTGGAGCAGATTTTCGTGGATATTGACCAGACGTATAACGGTGGCTTGTTCAGCCCGCAGGAAAGCGAATTTACGCGTTTCCTCTCGGATATGCCCATCGATGATGACTATCTAGTCAACGTTATTTTTAACCTGACCTCTTACCGCGAGAAGAACGGAATGGAAAAACCGATCAGCTACCGCGATATGAGCGTGCGCCATCTGGGCACGCTGTATGAAGGTTTACTGGAGCACAAATTATTCATTGCCACAGAGGACACCGAGGTAAAGATCGCAAAGGGGAAAATTCATTTCATTCCTGCATCGCAGGGCGGGAATCGCATCGTCGGGCATTATATCAAGGTAGGTGAGGTTTATTTTGCCGGTGATCCGCAAGAACGCAAGTCTACCGGTTCGTATTACACTCCGGAATATATTGTGGATTACATCGTGCGCAACACGGTGGGCGAGAAACTTAATGGGCTTAAGGAAACGTACCAAAAGGAACAGCGTACCATCTTGGACGCATACCGCGTTACTGCGGATGACGATGAACGCACCGCTCTGACGTTGCTGCTGGAAGACACTGCACTCGACTTTGTGCGTGAAAAAGTGCTCAATCTTTCGGTGCTCGACCCGGCGATGGGCAGCGGGCATTTCCTGGTGAACACCGCCAACCTCATCTCCAACTTTATTACCGACCTTCTCAATGAAGAGGGGATCACAGCCAGCCTGGAGAGCGGCACGGGTTACTGGCGGCGCTGGGTGGTAGAAAACTGTATTTATGGGGTGGATATCAACCCGCTGGCGGTGGAACTGGCGAAACTGTCGCTGTGGATTCTCTCTATGGCGAAAGACCAGCCGCTTTCTTTCATGAATCACCATCTAAAATGCGGCAACAGCCTGGTGGGGGCGCGCCTGGAAGAAATTGGTAATTACCCCTTTTCAACCTCTAAAAAAGAACCACTCCAGCTCAATCT
>JBAWYZ010000102.1:0-7819 GCA_037143255.1 Leptolinea sp.
CGCTTAATGGTTTCGCGAAAGAAGATATTTACTCACAAATTTGGTCAACCATCTGCTTAAGGTATGCTTCAATGGGTTACGCTCCGGAAGGTGGTTTAAAGGAATTTTACTGTGGGAATTTATTATATTCACTTATTCGAACGAGATGTGAATATTTAATATGGAAAAATAGCTCAATCCCTTATTACAAAATCAGGGGTTTTGCTAATTGTCTCATGAGTTTTTTTCCGCCCATGACATTTGAAAAACCCAAATCGGGTTGCCTGGCTTGTTTTCACCAGCACAGCGGTCTGATTTGCCATGATTATTGCCCTCAAATTTAAGAGCGGATTTTGACTCGAAGAGGCTATTATTTAATGCAAAAAGCTTTCCCCCACACTTGCTTCTCCTTGTCTATATTCCACACTTTGGAATTTTGGGGAGGTCGGGTGAGGACTTAACACATAAATCTTGAGGAGCCAGCCAGAGAATTACTCCATCGAAACAGACAGCTTCAATCCCAATTATAAAATTTGTACTTTTGACAACGGCCAAAGCTGCGCCAGCAGAACTGCCGCAAAAATCAACCCGCACCCCAGAATCTGGATGGGGGCGAACCGTTCAGTAAGAAACAGATAACCAGCCAGAGCCGCAAAGACGGCTTCCAGTGACAAAATTAAAGCGGCATCCACTGCCGGTGCATGCCGCTGACCCCATACCTGGCCGGTAAAGCCAATCGCTGTTGAAATAACACCGGCATGCACAACCGCAATCCAGGCTTGCGGCAGACCGGCGAAAGGCTCATTTTCAAGGAATAGCCCAAAAGCCAGGTTCAAGGCTCCAGCCACTACAAACTGCACCAACGCGAACTGCATGGTATTTATTTTTGGCGAGAATTTACTGACCAGAATCAAGTGCAGCGCCCAGAGAAACGCCCCGGCCAGTTCCAGCGCATCACCGGAGGCCAGTGCGATAGCCCCGCCCGTACTTAAGAAGAGCGTCCCAATGACTGCCATCACGGCTGCCACCCAGGTGATGAGGGGTGCCGGTTTCCTGGTAAATATCATCATGAGAATGGGAACAATCACCACATACAAACCAGTAATAAAAGCTGCATTGCCGGCTGTCGTTGTCTTGATGCCTGCCTGCTGAAAAGCGCTGCCAGCGAAGAGAACAAACCCGGTTAGAACCGACCAGGGCAGGTATTGTTTTGGGATATCAAAGCGGCGCACAAAAGGCAGCACCGCCAACGCTCCCAGAATAAAACGAGCTGCGCCGAAGACAAAAAATCCCACATACTGTGACCCGGCGCGCTGCGCCACAAACCCGGCCCCCCAGACGGCCGCCACCAGGATCATCAACAGGTCGGCTTTGAGCCGGTCGCCTCTACCAGCCAAAGCGTTCTTTAAATGTAGTCAGTGTTTCGCGCATATCCTCGGTTAACAAGGCAGTTGCCTTATCAAGAATTTCGATTGGAATATCGCGGTAATAAGCCTGAGCAATCCCCCCGGCAATACAGGCCTGTGTATCAGCGTCACCGCCCAGCGAAACTGCCAGGCGGATACAATCTTCATAGGATGTGGATTCAAGGAAGGCAATGATGGATTCGGGGACACTGCCCTGACAGGTTACATCAAAATAATAACCCGGGCGGATATCAGCCAGCGTTCGATGTAGATCATATTGGAACCGGCTTTCAATTTCCTTCCGGATAGTGACCTTGTCGGAACCCTGCCGCGCCAGGAAGATTGCCAGAGCAGTGGCCTGTGCCCCTTTGACACCCTCTGGATGATTATGAGTAACATCCGCGCTGCGTTTGGCTTCTTCTAATACTTCTTTTTCTGTCGTGAACGCAAACCCAACCGGACTGACCCGCATGGCTGAACCATTCCCAAAACTGTTATAAGGGTCCAGTGTAGAAGAATACAACCATTGTTTGAACATTCCCCCATATCCGGCATGGGGAAATTGAAGACAAGTTTCCTTCAGTAGCGGCGCTAAATCTAACCCGGTCAGAATAGCCTTTGCCACCGCGATAGTACAAACAGAATCATCGGTGAACTTTGACCATTCGGTAAATAGCTCAAATTCAGTTGTTTTTTGCGAATGATGTTCGTAGGTTGACCCAATAACGTCGCCGGCTATGGCTCCAATCATGTCACCCTCCCTCTTTAATGAGGGTAATCATATCACGCAAAACTGTGTCGAAAGATAATAATTAGCTGATTTACCCGCTAAAACTAACTGGCTACCTGATTTTTCCCCATTGTTTTCGCCTGAAACATGGCGTTGTCAGCTTTTTCGAGCAGCGCCTCAAATGTTAGTTTATCACCGGAAAGATCAGCAACCCCTACACTGACGGCAAGCGGGATATCACCGGCGGATGTTTGAAATTCCGTTTCACAAACTGACAGCCGCGCTCTTTCAGCTACTGGCAGCGCGCTTTGCAAATCTGTTTCCGGCAGCAAGATAACAAATTCATCTCCACCATAGCGACCTAAAATATCCACCTCGCGTATGCACCCCTTCAACCGGTTTGCCAGAATTCGCAGCACCTGGTCTCCCACCGAATGTGAGTATGTATCATTGATTGACTTAAACTTATCCGTATCAATCATAATGGCTGAAAGACCGCGACTGTAACGATGCGCCCTTTCAACCTCGCGTTTTCCCAACTCATACAAACCGCGGCGATTATAGATAGCAGTTAATTCGTCCGTAATGGCATATTGCTGAACTTCAGCATACAAGCGGGCGTTCTCAATCGCGACAGCCGCCTGATCAGCAAACGCCTGCAACCGATCCGCATGTTTTTGATTATAAAAGCCCGGTTGCGAACTTTCCAGATTCAAGAAGCCGAAAACTTGTCCTTTACTTCGGAGTGGGGCAGAAGCAATCGAACGCGCCCAGTCAGTTCCCATCTGGTTCTGCAAACCGGCATACTTCAATGTGTCCTTCACCGCCAACGGCATCCCGGTCTCTTGCATACTTAATAGGTGCGGTTCCTGATTGATGGGAAGCTGCAGCGTCATCATGGCTTCTTCCAAACCTCGCTCGGCATATCCGGTAGAGCGGACGATGTAGGCAACGCCAGACCAGATCATCATCACATTGGCTGCTTCATTGGGAACTACTTGCGCGACATTCGCGAGAATCTGATCCAGCACTTCATCAAAATTGAGGGTGCTGGTTAACGCAGCGGCAGTATCCCGCAAAGCTTTAGACAACGCGCTATCATCATCTAACGTTCGGCCGGAAGTCTCATGCAACACACCGATGATAGACGGCGCGTTATCTGATCCCTCAGATTTGGATAACCTGACTGTTAATAAATTTTCCTGTCCATTTTTGGATATTAAGACGAGATGCAAATCGCAGAACGGTTCCGATTCACTTAATAGATAAATAATCGCGGCTTGAAAATTGTGGATGGATTCCTCATCCAAATAAGTATCGAGCGGATTTCCTTGCACCTCATCCGTTGCATAACCGGTCTCTTGCAACCAGTGGTTGTTCACATAGCGAAGAATGCCAGCCTGATCCATCTGCATCATCATGACGGGTGCGTTCCAAAATATGTTCTGAAAAATGCTATCCGTTTCCAGCGGAAGATTACCGCCGGATGTTCCAGGCAAAATCTCTTTCAAAGAGATTAACATGACCGGTTGATCAAACGAATCGATCCGGTTTGCAGATATCTCAAACCTGGCGACGCCAGAATTAGTAGGAAGGCTGCATTCTACCAATTCTAGTTTCTTTTCATTGATAACTTGCTCGGAAATCTTTGAGACTCTGGATAATAACGCGACCTTTTGTGGTGATACAACCCGATCTACATTCAATTTTTCGGACGGTAAAAATTGATCAGCAAACCCCTTGTTCCATGCCAGAATTTCCAATGGCTCCCCGCCAATAACAGCCGATGGCAGCGGTAAATCTGTTAGTAAAAGGATAAATTTATTGTTTTGCTGGCGCTGAAATAAAGCAAGTTCAATGGTCTTCTTCAAATTTCGGCAGTCAAACGGTTTTATTACAGTTCCATTCTGAGCAGAACCCTTGCGCCTCTTTTCGCTTTCCTCTTGTGATGACAGAAACACTACTGGCAAATTAAATTCTTCATTTAGCTGGCGTGCTGCAATCTGGCCATCCCCTTTAACACCGAGAGATAAATCTACCAATGCAATATCCGGGCTGGTTCTTCGGGCAATATCCTGTGCCTCAGCAAGGTTGGAAGCAACTTGCGGTTTAATAAACCCAAGTTTCTCAATCGCATCAGACATATCTTTAGCGATGGAGGCTTCATCTTCTACAAGCAGAATTTGCGTCATTTCCATAGGTTCGGACTCTCTCAGTCAAGTGGGCTGCTGAATTCTCCGTAAGCGGGATTTCCCCAGATCAACTCCATAAAGCAGAGGTTACCCGGATTCTTGGACCTGCAAGAACTATTATGGATGCAAGGAAAATGCCAACCCGCTGGTTAGATAATTGTATCCTTAAAATCCAGTATTAGTATTATTGTAAATGATTATATCTCGGGAAAAACCCAGTCGAATTATTCTTTCTCTTTTTCTTATTCTGTGCTTTTTTTCTATTTTCATTTTTTGAATATTGCTTTTTCCCCTTTTGTGTTTTTCTTTTGTTTCGTGGTTAATAATTTTTATTCCAGAGAAGTTACATTTGCTGTAGTTTTTGCAAAGTTTTCTGGGTTGCAGCAAAAGCCAGCGCAGGTAAATTGCTCAATGGAAAGAATTCAACCTGATCAGCATCATCACCAGCCTGCATGGCTCCACCAATGATTTCGGCATTATATACAATCACCAGATCTGCCCCATGGTCATGTTCGCGGCCGGAGATGAGATCAATCAGCGTGGTGATTTTCACATGCAATCCGGTTTCTTCCAGGCATTCTCGCCGAGCAGTCTCCTCAGGATTTTCCCCGGCGTCCATGAAACCTGCCGGCAAAGTCCAATACCCCTGAAACGGCTCATTGATGCGCCTTGTCAACAGTACACGCCCATCCTGAACGATGACTACTGCCGCAGCCACCTTTGGATCGGTAAAATAAATCCATCCGCACGCGGGACAAACCGGCCGGATGCATCCAAACTTCTCTGTCTGAATCACACTGTTACCGCATAATATGCAAAATTTTACCGATTTTTCATTCATTTAAGGTACTTATTTTTTAAGATTGCACTGAGCAGAACAAGGAAACCCGATATGGCCAACAGGGCTATCCATCCAAATTTTGTCCATGCTTCCCCCTGGGAAACGGGAATGGACTGCTCTACTTTCGCTGGCCGGGCAGATTCTACCGTTGGGGCTATCAATGCAATTGCCGGGGCTGTCTCAACCTGCAGCTGGTCTTGAACCGCGCCGACGGCCATCTTTTGCTCAGGTTGAGCAGGTATCTGATCGGTTGCAGTTGTCAGCATTTTGGCAGAAACCGGTGTGGCAATTTCTTCAACCGCCAGATTAGTTGGCTCAATGGTTGGTTCAATTTGCTCAGCCTGAGGTTGTGCTGTGTTTTCAACCTGAGTGTAAGAAGAAGGCATGCCTTCAGATTGTGGCGGCATTGCTGGCGGGGCAGTAGCCGGTTGAGACATCGTCTCCCCGGGGGCTTCTTTTTGAGAGGGAGAAGTACCAACATCCGCTGAACCCTGAATAGGTTGAGAAGTCACAGGTGCAGCAGGCGCCCGGGCAGCATCAATCTCACCAGAAGCGCCATTGCCCGCAAGTTTTGCAGCCGGAAGAACAGGTTCTTCTGGCGCTATAACATTTTTTTCATTTCCCCCGTCTTGTTCTTGGGCTGCAGCAACTTCCGCAACCGGGGTTATCCCCAATTCAATTTTTTCAGCGGCAGAAGGCCGGGCAGCAGAATCCTGTACCATCTGCGCAGCTTCCGGCACGGCGCTTGCCCGATTCATCACCGGCGCCAGCGGAAAAATATCCAAGACAAAAAGAAGAATAGCTAATCCGGCCGCAGCCGTTGAACCAAAGTTCAAAGCAGGGATTATCCATATCCAGCTCTTCGGGCGCAGCATCTCAGAGGTCAGGTAGAAATTACGCCGCCTTTTTACCCTTGGAGTAGCCTGAAGGATCGCACGGGTTTTTACCAGAGAGCTGTATGCAGCCGCCATTTCCGGGTTCGCTTGCAGGCGCTGCTCTAGTTGGGCTTTTTCAGCAGAAGAAACCCGTCCATCCATATAAGCGGAGAGCATTTCCCATTCGTGATCATTCAGTCTGGCGGTCATCGGGCATCCTCATATTTTTGACGGAAATTGAGGGGTAATAGTTCCCAAAATCCTTCCAAACAACCGCGCAATTTCACCCTGGCCCGTGAAAGCCGGCTCTTCACCGTTCCAAGGGGATTTCCAGTTATCCGACTGATTTCTTCATAATCAAGTTCATCAACATCCGCCAATATTGCGATCAGGCGAAAATCAATTGGCAGTTCCTGCAAGCAGTGTTGAACGGCCTGCTGTAGTTCTTTCGTTTCAGAAATTTGCTGTGGTGATGGGATATTATCGGCCAGCCAGCCATCCTCGGCAGCCGATTCAAGTTCTTCGTGGGCTTCGATGGAGACCGTCGGGCGCCGTTTGCTGCGTCTAATTTCGTCGTAGCAGGCATTCACTGTTGTACGCAGCAGCCAGGCGCGCAGCGATCCTCCCCGAAAGGACCGAATGGATTGGTAAGCAGAGACGAAAGCTTTTTGGGTCGCATCTTCCGCCTCGTCAAAATCACCCAGGATTCGGTAAGCAGTATTAAAGACAGTGTCTTGATATTGCTGTACCAGTTGATTGAAGGCATCCATGTCCCCTTTTTGTGCGCTGGAGACCATGACCGATTCTTCGAGGATTTGATTCACTGTATCACTTTCGCCATCCAATTAATCTGTAAAACGATTAAGATTATAGCCTCTTCCTGCAGATGCGGTGTGTATCCAAATCACATAGGCTGATAGTTAACATTCTATTAACAGAAAATCGGCGCTTCGAAAATAAGGTATGATATAAAATATATTATAAGTTGTTCCTTTATGGATAAATTTGGAAAGAAGTTCGTATGAAAACACTTTTATTGATGCGGCATGCAAAATCCAGTTGGAAACACGCGGACCTGTCGGATCAAGATCGTCCGTTGAATAAACGCGGTGAAAAAGATGCCCCGCATATGGGCAAATTCATCCGCGAAAAAGAATTGATTCCGCAGATTATTCTGGCATCACCCGCCAAACGCGTCTCTCAGACGATAGATGGAATGGTTGGAAAGATGGGTTTTAAAGGGGAAGTGGAATATATCGACTCTCTCTATCTGGCCGAACCATCTGCCTATTTAGCAACCCTGCATGACATTCCAGACAATTTCGAGAGGGTTATGGTTGTCGGGCATAATCCAGGTTTGGAAGGATTGCTTCAAATTCTAAGTGGGCAGGTGGAATCGCTGCCGACTGCTTCCATTGCTCATCTGGTACTACCTATCGAACACTGGACTGACATCAATGGAACCACCCGCGGAGAACTGGTAGAACGTATAAAGCCGCGCGAATTGAAATAACAAAGGTATGTGCTCAGCCTGTATTTATTTGACATCAACTGGAAGGAATCCCAAAATAAAATTGATGGAATAGAGTATATGATGTCACTATAGAATTATTAAGGATGGCTTTTCGAAAATATTTTCCGCCTTTCTTAATTTTTGTATTTCATGGTCGTTTGTTTTGTTCATAAGCCGTTATACCTAAACTTTTGAAGCTCGCCTTTTTGTTATTACAATAGGGATTAATCTTCTTTTGAGGCAGATATGTCTAATTTACCGTTTATTCAATCAACTGATTTTT
>JBAWYZ010000103.1:0-7797 GCA_037143255.1 Leptolinea sp.
GAGCGCACATCGCGCACAACATCTGTCACTTCCCAGGGCATTGCTCCGCCATTGGTTTCGCAAAGCACCAACGTTTCAGCCCCACCCCGAACAGCGGCCTTCAGCGTTTCAATGGAATAGGCTGCATCCAGTTTGAAACCATCAAAAAAATGCTCGGCATCATAAATCACAGCCCGGCCTTGACTACGCAGATGAGAGACGCTTTGCTCAATCATGCGCAGGTTGTTGTCCAGAGTAGTGCGCAGTACTTCGGTCACATGCAGCACTGAGGTTTTGCCGACGACTGTGCAATAGGGTGTCTCAGCATCGAGTAGTGCGCGGATATTGCCATCTTCCGCCGGTTGTTTGTTGGCGGCGCAAGTGCTGCCAAAAGCAGCGATTTTGGCATTCTTCCAGGTCATTTTGGCAGCACGTTGAAAGAATTCCACATCTTTTGGGTTGGAACCCGGCCAGCCGCCCTCAATAAAGGCAATTCCCAGGTCATCCAAACGGCGAGCAATGTTGATCTTGTCGTTGCAAGAAAGGGATATATCTTTGCGCTGCGTTCCATCACGTAGAGTGGTGTCATAGATCTGGATCATGTTTTCACCTTTATTTTGCTGTTATCTGTTGTTCGTAGGTAGAAATTTGTGCTTCCATTCCAAGTAGGTAACCCAATTCATCAGTTCCTTTTAATAAGCAGTTTTTAGAAAAAGTATCAATCGGGAATTGGATGATTGTTTTATCCGGCAGAATCAAAACTTGTTCTTCAAGGTCAACAGTGACCAATAAATCAGGGGATATTGAAAACTGATCAACCAATTTGTGGTGTGTTTCAGCATCTACCAATACCGGTAAAAGACCATTCTTGAGGGAATTATTACTGAAAATATCTGCAAATGAAGTGGAAATTACCGCCCGGAAGCCAAACCCAGTCAAAGCCCAGGGTGCATGTTCGCGGGATGAACCGCAACCGAAATTGTCACCAGCCAGCAGCACTTGAGCGCCCTGGCTTTTTGGTTGGTTGAGGATAAAATCTGGCTTGGGATTGCCGTCAGGTAAATAGCGCCAATCGGCAAACAGACTGGCGCCTAATCCGGCTTTGTCAGTAACTTTAAGGAAACGGGCGGGGATGATTTGATCCGTATCAATATCATTGACCGGGATCACCACAACCCGCGAAGTAAGTTCTTTAAATGGTTCCATGTTGATCTCTATTCTCGCCTAAAGGACAGTGCGCGGGTCGGTCACAGTTCCGGTCAAGGCAGAAGCCGCGGCCGTGAGTGGGCTGGCTAAAAATGTACGTCCGCCTTTGCCCTGCCTGCCTTCAAAATTGCGGTTACTGGTACTTACAGCGTACTGGCCGGGCTCAAGTTGGTCGCCATTCATGGCAATGCACATACTGCAGCCAGGTTCACGCCATTCAGCGCCGGCGGCCAAAAAGACTTTATCCAAACCCTCGGCTTCCGCCTGGCGCTTGACAT
Organism: Leptolinea sp.; assembly: GCA_037143255.1. GTDB lineage: Bacteria > Chloroflexota > Anaerolineae > Anaerolineales > Anaerolineaceae > Leptolinea. The sequence continues at coordinate 1,464 of JBAWYZ010000103.1, forward strand.
CTTGTGAACCTGGAACGACCAGAACTCGCAATCCTTCGGCTACTTTGTGACTTTTAAGTACACTGGCGGCCTGACGTAAATCAGAAATTCGGCCGTTGGTACACGAACCAATGAAGACTACATCGAGCTTATGACCAGCCAGAATTTCACCGGGGGTCAAACCCATATACGCCATGGCCTTTTCAAATCCGGCGCGTTGATTGACATCAGTGAATGATTCGGCAACCGGAAGTTTCTGGGTGATGGGCATGCCCATTCCCGGATTAGTACCATACGTGATCATAGGCTCCAACTCGTCCGCATTGATGACAACGCGAGTATCGTAAGACGCGCCTGAATCGGTGGACAGTTCCTTCCACTCGATCAGTTTTCTTTCCCAATCATCACCCCGTGGAACAAACTCACGGGCGCAAAGGTAATCAAAGGTGGTTTTATCCGGTGCGATCATCCCGGCGCGAGCGCCGGCTTCGATGGACATATTGCATACTGTCATGCGCTCCTCCATCGACATAGCGCGGATGGCCTCACCGGTGTACTCAATCACATATCCGCTACCGCCGCCAACGCCAATCTTGCTGATAAGCGCCAGAATCACATCTTTGGCAGAAACACCTTTGCCCAGCAGACCATTGATACGCACTTCCATAGTTTTAGGACGGCGCTGCAACAAACACTGGGTGGCCAACACATGCTCAACCTCGCTGGTGCCAATTCCAAAAGCCAGGGCGCCAAAAGCGCCATGCGTGGCGGTGTGGCTGTCGCCGCATACAATCGTCATGCCTGGCTGGGTTAGTCCCAGTTCTGGTCCAATGATATGAACAACGCCCTGATTCTCGCTGTTCAATCCATACAACTTAATTCCAAATTGTTCGCAATTGGCTTCCATCAAATGGATTTGTTTTTTACTCATTTCATCAGCGAAGGCTAAACGGCCTTCAGATGAGCCATCGGAACGGGTTGGGACACCGTGATCGATTGTGGCAACCGTACGCTCTGGCCGACGAACTTTCAGGCCGCGTTGCCGTAAACCTTCAAAAGCTTGCGGAGATGTGACTTCATGCACCAGATGAAGATCAATATAAAGCGCCGCCGGTGATTCAGGCGGTTGCGCCACAATGTGTTTGTCCCAGATTTTACTAAAGAGTGTCTTTGGTAGGCTCATTCGTTCCCGTCGTAACTTCTGTGAGTTTGGATTGGTGGGGCGCGACGCTGTTGGCCTCACCGTTTTCATTTTCAGTCGCTGAAAAAGCAGAGACATCCCATCCCGCGGGAATTGTGCGCGGATTGCTATAGGGGTCCAGCATTTTGGATACACTGGGTTCAATATTGGATTTATTATCTGAGTTCATTTCTTCCTCCTTTGGACTAATGAACAATAGCTTCTGTTGATGATTTTTCTGGTGGGCCGTATTTTCCACTGGCAACCAGCATTTTATTCAGCGCCGAGAGATACGCTTTGGCGCTAGCAACAATAATATCGGTATCGGCTCCATACCCGCCGAAAGTGCGCGGCTGATCCTGATCCGGTTGCAATCCAACCGAGGCAGTCTCGCCTTCACCCTGGATGCGCACCGTGACTTCGCCAAGTGCATCAATACCTTCGGTAACAGCATGGATCACAAATTCCTGCAATGAATTGGTGAAATGGATGACACCATTAATTGCCTTGAACGCAGCATCCACCGGGCCAGTCCCCACACAGGCCTGTACATGCAAACCACCGTCAGGATCGCGTAAACGGACTGTGGCTGTCGGCATACCCATCGTCCCACAGGCTACTTGCAGTCCGTCCAGCGTATAGAGTTCTCGCGGTTTGTAAAGTTCATCTGAAACAAGGGCTTCCAGATCGGCATCGGTAATCATCTTCTTTTTGTCGGCCAGCGCCTTGAAGCGGTCGAACATCTTGAGCAGTTCGGTCTCCTGAAGTGAGTATCCCAAGGATTCTAACCGAACTCTTAATGCATGTTTGCCGGAATGTTTCCCCAGCACCAGTTTGGTCAGAGATGCGCCCACGGATTCGGGCTGCATAATCTCGTAGGTTAACTGATTCTTTAACATGCCATCCTGGTGGATACCAGCCTCATGCGCAAAGGCATTCGCGCCGACGACTGCTTTGTTAGGCTGAACGGTGATGCCGGTGTAGTTGCTAATCAACTTGCTCATGCGGATGATGTGGGTTGTATCAATGCCATTGGTTAGCTTGAAGATAGGTTCGCGGGTCTTTAATGCCATTACCACTTCTTCCAAAGCTGTATTGCCGGCGCGTTCCCCTATGCCATTGATGGTTACTTCAGCCTGACGGGCGCCAGCCTGCAAGCCGGCGATGGTGTTGGCGGTGGCCAGACCTAGATCATTGTGGCAATGGACCGAAATAGTGCATTTTTCAACGCCGGGGGTGTGTTTGATAATGCCGGCAATCAATGCCCCAAACTCAGATGGTAAAGTGTAGCCCACTGTATCCGGGATGTTGAGGGTGGTGGCGCCAGCTTTGATCGCTTCACCCAGGACTTTATACAGGAATTCAGGATCGCTGCGCCCGGCATCTTCCGGGCTGAATTCGATATCTTCACACAAGCTGCGCGCATACGCTACCATTTCGCGCACCCGTTCAATAACCTGTTCGCGCGTCATCTTCAGTTTGTATTCCATGTGGATATCGGATGTGGCCAGGAAGGTGTGAATGCGCGGACGAGCCGCCGGTTTTACGGCTTCCCAGGCCTTGTCGAGATCGTTGCGGGTACAGCGCGCCAGACCGCAAATGATCGGAACGGCGTTGCCTTCTGCAGAATTACCGACCTCATCCGCAATTTTACGAACGGCTTCGAGATCATCTGGCGAAGCAGCCGGGAATCCGGCTTCGATGACATCTACCCCCATGCGGGCAAGACCGCGTGCCACTTCCAGCTTTTCCGCGCTGGTCATGGTTGCCCCTGGGCTTTGTTCGCCATCCCGCAGGGTGGTGTCAAATATTATTACGCGGTTGCCCTGTGCTGTCATACGTACCTAAGCTTTCTTTTGATTTTCCGGGCGTAAGGAACGAACCTTGGCGCCGGCTGTCCATAAATCTGTTTCGCGCATTTCTTTCAGCTCAGCATCCAGCTTCACCTGGTAATCAGGCTTGCTGTTGGCTTCCAGAACAATGCGGGTTTCTTCGCCAGACGCAACGCTTTCGTAGAGGCGATCAAATACAGGCTGGGTGGCATTGCGGAATTCATGGCGCCAATCCAGGGCTCCGCGTTGGGCGGTTGTGCTGCAATTGGCATACATCCAATCCATACCGTTCTTGCCGACCAGGCGGATAAGGCTCTGGGTAAGTTCTTCGACTGTTTCGTTGAAGGATTCGCTGGGGCTGTGGCCGTGGGCACGCAGAGTTTTATATTGAGCTTCCATAATGCCAGCCAGGGCGCCCATCAAAACGCCGCGCTCGCCGGTCAGGTCACTGTACACTTCGTGCTTGAAGGTGGTGCGGAAGAGATAGCCGGAACCGACTGCAATGCCGAGGGCAAGAGTGCGCTCCAGGGCTTTACCGGTGGCATCCTGTTCGACGGCAAAACTGCTATTAATTCCGCTTCCATCCAGGAAGTTGGCACGCACACTGGTGCCGGAACCTTTGGGGGCAACCAGAATGACATCCACATCTGTGGGGGGAATAACACCGGTCTGTTCTTTGTATACAATCGAGAAACCATGCGAGAAATAAATCGCTTTGCCTTTGGTGAGGAAAGGTTTCACAATCGGCCAGAGCATTTTCTGAGCTGCATCAGACACAAGATATTGGATGATGGTACCTTTTTCGCAAGCTTCTTCAATTGAGAACAGGGTTTTTCCAGCTACCCAGCCATCCTTTTCGGCTTTCGCCCAATCGGGATACTTGTTTTTATCCCCAACGCCAATAATCACACTGATACCGTTATCACGCATGTTTAATGCCTGGGCAGGACCTTGAACGCCGTACCCAAGTACAACAATTGTTTCACTTTTCAAAACCTGACGAGCTTTGTCAAGCGGGAATTCTTCCCGGGTGATAACTTCTTCTTCTACACCGCTAAAAATCATTTTTGCCATAATACAGTCTCCTTAAGGATATTTTGGTACGATTAATTTCCAATAATTGCAGGAAACTAATCGGTTTCAACAGAATTTTCACCAGCGTTTAACGGAGAACTTCCGCGTGCCAGCACAACACTTCCGGTACGCACCATTTCGATGATGCCCACCGGGCGTAATACTTCGACAAAGCCTTCAATTTTTGCCTCGTCACCTGTGATCTCGATGATGAAGGAATTGTTAGCAATATCCACAATCCGGGCACGGAAAACATCTACAATTTGCATAACTTGCGCCCGGTTTTCTACATCTACGTTAACTTTAATCAATGCCAGGTCGCGGGTTACACAGGCTTTATTGGTCAAGTCTTCCACCTGAATAACATTTACGAGTTTGTACAAATAGGAAATTAACCGCAGGATGCTGGTCTCATCGCTGTCAACAACGATGGTCATGCGTGAGACGCCTGGAGTTTCAGTATGGCCCACCGCCAGCGATTCAATGTTAAATGAGCGGCGGCGAAACAATGAGGCAACCCGATTAAGGACGCCGGGGATATCTTCAACTAAGGCAACAATTGTATGGTTCATGTTTATTCCTAAGCCTCAACTTCCATAGGGTTAGAAACATCTGTCGGTGACGGCATAGGTCGACGGATCATTTCTTTCAGTTCGGCGCCGGCCGGAACCATCGGGTAGACGCTGTCTTCTTTTTCCACCCGGAAATCAATCACCACCGTGCCTTCAGTTTGTTGGGCGGTGCGGATGGCTGTTTCCACGTCTGCCCGCTGAGTGACCCGCATTCCGGTCAATCCATGTGCATCCGCAATTTTGACAAAATCCGGGCTCTTCATGGGGGTAGCAGAATAACGTTTATCATAGAAGAATTCCTGCCATTGGCGCACCATCCCCAGGTAGCCATTGTTCAGAATGGCCACATTAACCTTGATACCTTCCTGGGCGGCGGTGGATAGTTCGGCCTGTGTCATTTGAAAACCGCCATCTCCGCAAATAACCCAGACTTCTTTGTTCGGGCAGGCAAATTTGGCGCCTATACCGGCGGGCAGGCCAAAGCCCATAGTTCCCAATCCGCCGGAAGTAATAAACTGCAGCGGGTTATCCTGCTTGTAATACTGGGCGCTCCACATCTGGTGCTGTCCTACATCGGTTACGATCAAGGCATTCCCTTTGGTGATATTCCAAAGTTCATTGATGACATGGGCTGCGTACAAGTGACCGTTATCCGGTAGGTTTTGAATATCACGTACAGAACTGTTGCCTTTTAACTCCATTATGGAAGCCAGCCATTCGGTATGTTTGCAGGGTTTCAAGCGCTCCAGAATTTGGTCAAGGGTTTCGCGCAGGTCACCCAACAAGGACTGGTCTACTCTGACAGTTTTATTGATTTCCGCTGGGTCAATCTCAATGTGGATTTTCTTGGCGTGGGTGGCATAGCGCCGCAGATCGCCGGTAACGCGGTCATCAAAACGCATGCCAAAGGCCAACAGCAGGTCGGCATCTTGTATAGCATGGTTAACCCATGACTCGCCGTGCATGCCCATCATGCCCAGATTGAGTGGGTGAGAGGCCGGGAAGCCGCTGAGACCCAATAGCGTCATGGCGACTGGCGTTTGAGTTCGCTCGGCAAACTCCAGAACCTCTTTCATGGCGCCGCTTTGCAGAATGCCGTGCCCGGCCAGGATTACCGGCCTTTTTGCAGCATGAATCATATCAACGGCTTTTTGAATTTCGTTATCAGCCGGGCGGGCGTTTGGACGATAACCGCGCAGGTGGATGGGTTCGCTTTCTGGATCCCATTCGGCGGAGTTTTGCTGTGCATCTTTCGTGATATCCACCAGAACGGGACCTGGCCGGCCAGAGCGGGCAATATAGAACGCTTCGCGTAACGTATGGCCAATTTCTTTCGCATCCGTGACGAGGTAATTGTGCTTGGTAATCGGCAGGGTAATACCTGTCACATCCGTCTCTTGAAAGGCATCCAGACCGATCAATTTGCTATTCACCTGGGCGGTAATGAAAACCACCGGGATGGAATCCATCATTGCGGTGGCAATGCCGGTTACCAGATTGGTGGCGCCCGGACCAGATGTGGCAAAGGCGACCCCCACCCTGCCGCTGGCTCGAGCGTAACCATCTGCCATATGCGCGGCGCCCTGCTCATGGCGGACGAGTACATGGTGAAGGTTGTAATCAGGTAAGGCATCATAAATAGGCAGGCTCGCGCCGCCCGGATAGCCAAAGACCACTTCCACCCCTTCCCGCAGCAG
>JBAWYZ010000104.1:0-7749 GCA_037143255.1 Leptolinea sp.
CTCCTGTTAATAATCATTGGTACTAAAGATAAAATGACTGGCACTGAAATTTGAAATTAATCATCATGACCGCTTTCATGTTCACCTTCATCGTGCGATTCGCCGGATGGAGCTCCGCCACCGCCACCGCCACCCGTATATTTAACAATTTGGGCTTTGACCACTTTTCCAGAACTGTCAATAAAGACGACATAGGCTTCATGGGGCCCTTCAAAGGTCACCTGATAAATCCCAGTTCCATTCAAATCAACTAATTTGACATTTGCATACTTCCCATCCATCCCGCCCATATATTTGCCGGCAATATCGCGAGCCTGTTGTTCGGAAATTTTTGGCGTCACACCATTGAAAATCACCTTGCCTGATTGGGCATCAACATAAACTACCCCATCTTCTAATTTGACTTCGAAGGCGGAGGTCCCCTGATAATTGACCAGTTCCGGAATTTTCAACAGCGCTTCCTCACCGCCAGCTTCTTTAATCGCAGTATTGGCTGCAGTATCTGCGGTAATCGCCGGCTGACTGGGTGCCTGCGAACTATTTTCTTTTAATGCAGAAACTTCGTTATTAAGGGTTTCAATACGTTGATTTGCCTGGACGACCAGATCATTGTAGGCAGCTTCTCTAGCAGCTAGCTGTTGCACCTGCTCTGGTGAAAGCGTAGGGTTACCGCTCAGGTTGTTGCCAGAAGATTTCATGGCATTTGCCACTCCGACAGCGCCCAGTAACAAAAAAACGGACAATCCAATTGAAACGAACAGAACAATTTTTGATCTCATTTTATTTCTCCTGAAAGATATTGTGAATTCATGTATAGTCAAGATTAACGGAATTCCATTGGAAGAACCTTTTAAAAACCTATGGACTTTCCAATCAAATTCCAATCTTTGTAGGTTAAACTAAGATTGAAATCCAAATATGAATCAAGTTGGACGTATGAGAATATTGCTGATCGAAGATGACAAACGGTTGGTCCGCCTCATCACCAGTGTGTTTGAGGAAGAAAAACTTACTTTTGATACCGCTCCGGATGGTGATACCGGTTTGGAATTAGCCTTACGTGGAATTCATGATGTGGCTATCATTGATTGGATGCTGCCCGGCCGGGACGGACCATCCATCTGCCGGGCTATACGTGCAGCGCGAGTTCCAATTGCTATATTAATGCTTACCGCCCGTAGCCAAATCGAAGACCGTGTCACCGGGTTGGACAGTGGTGCAGATGATTACCTGGTGAAACCATTTTCCTTTGACGAATTACTCGCCCGGGTTCGCGCTTTGGGACGGCGATTTGAAAGCGCTGGAAGTGATGCTTTTGAATTACGATCCGGTCGGTTGGTGATGGACCTACGTGCGCACAGTCTCCGCAGGGCAGATCAAGCAATTGAATTGACCAAAACCGAATGGGATCTGTTGGAATATCTCATGCGGCATCCCGGTCAAAGTCTTACCCGGCAAAATATTCTCGATTATGTGTGGTCCTACCAGAACGAGGTCAAACCTGAACTGGTGGATGTTTATGTTTCCTACCTCAGGCAAAAGATTACGGTAACCGGATTTCCTGATCCGATTCAAACAGTCCGCGGGATTGGGTATCGATTGGTGGTTGAAAATGCTTAATCGCCTGCGATTTCGCCTGACCCTTCTATATTTATTGGCAGCCATTCTTATGGTTGGCGTGGTGGGGACAAGCTCCTACTCCTTACTATATTACTACTTTATGTCATCCAATGATGGCGCTTTACGGTATAAAATGGCAATAACTTTTGCATCCATTGGCGCACAACCTCCTGCAGAATTGGCAGAAAGCCTGCGTACCTGGGATAAACATGATGAGGAAGACGAGCAAAAGGAAGAAGAAATACCGCACTCTGAAACTGATGAAGCAACCAGGCAATCTCTGGCAACTTTTTCTACCGGTATAACATACGAAGGAGAACTTTCATCGATCTTCGTTTTTCCTCTGGATGCTGCCGGAAATTTGCTGCTAAATCCGAATCCGTTTACCCCACCCATGCAACCGGATAAGTCTGCAGTGGCAGTTGCTTTGAAGAATGGATCAGATATAAGAACGATAACTTTGAATGATGGGACACCAATCCGGCTGCTAACCTATACTCTGCCACCGCAATCCGGATTTGAGATTATGCAACTGGGCAAACCATTTAATGACCAGGTTCGATTATTGAATCAATTCTTAACCGGCCTGATAGTATCTGGCATCATCGTTATACTTTTTCTAGGGGTTGGAAGTTGGTGGTTGGCGGGTAAATCACTATCATCTACTCAAAAAGCGTGGGAAATGCAGCAAACATTTGTCGCCAATGCCAGTCACGAATTGCGTACTCCCCTTACATTGATACGTGCTAGCTCTGAAGTTGCACTGCGCCAAACCCAACCCAATTCCCGACAGCAAGATTTGCTCAGAGACGTGATGGCAGAGTGCGATCATATGTCGCAATTGGTTGAAGATCTGTTGTTAATTTCCAAATTGGATACGCACCAACTAAAACTGGAATCCGAATTAGTCTCCCTGCCAGAATTAATTAGCGATGTCATTCACCAATTTCAACCATTGGTTGAAAAGCAACAAATTTTCTTGGTGGGAGGAAAGTTGCAAGGGGAAGTAAAAGGTGACCGCACCCGACTACGGCAGGTGCTGATCATCCTGGTAGATAATGCCTTGCGGCATACTCCCGTAAATGGCACAATTGTGATCACCGCTGAACAAATCAAACGAATGGTAAAAATATCAGTGCAAGACAGCGGCAGTGGTATATCGCAAGAACACCTTGAGCATGTTTTTGAGCGGTTTTACCAGGTAAAATCGAATTCCGGGACGGAATCTCGGGGAAACGGACTGGGCTTATCCATCGCAAAATCATTAGTGGAAGCCCATGAGGGGCGGATCAGTATTATCAGTGCGCAAGGGGCAGGGACTTCCGCGACTTTTACACTTCCACTTGCACACAGATCGACGCTTGAAAAAACAGGTTGATGGGAGAAATATATGTCAGAAGCCCGAATAAATTTTGATGAACTTGCCGATCAATTTGCAATCCTTCCGGGTGGCAGCCGGGGGCAAATGTTCGGCATGCCGGTAGCCAAGGTTAACGGCAAAGCATTTATGGGGTTTTTTCAGGAAGAAATTGTACTAAATTTGGATAACCTACCCCGCAGTGAAGCTCTTGCCCTGCCGGGAGCCCGCCTGTTTGATCCAATGGGGTCTGACCGTACGATGAAAGAATGGGTGCAAATCCCCTTTGGTCATGTTGAAGTATGGGGTAAATTTGCCAATCAGGCTCGCCTATACTTACTTCATTTGACGGAAAAATAGTTTTACCAGTTTTGTAGGATGGGTTGACCGGCCTAGAAATTATTCTTTCTAAATAATACGCTTTTACCAATATGAGCGTTCGGTCAACCCATCATTATTTTGTTAACCGGTGTCATGATGGGGAAAATGCACTTTAGAAAGGCATTGGCTTTCCCTGAAAAATTGTCAATGAATGGGCATTTTTCCCATCCTACAAAAAACCTATGTGATACCAACAAGTTTTTGTAGGATGGGTTGACCGGTCTAGAAATTATTCGTTCTAAAAAATACCCTTTTACCAAAATAAGTGCCCGGTCAACCCATCCCTTTTTTGTTAACCCGTGTCATGAGTGGTAAAATGCACTTTAGAAAGGGATTGGCTTTCCCCGGAAAATTGTCAATAAATAGGCATTTTACCCATCCTACAAAAACCTATGATAAACGAGTGCGTTTTGTAGGGGAGAAGCATCTGGGCGAAACCATTGGATCGTAAACAGACATTTTTTCCGGATGTTTCGCCCAGAAACCTGGAAAATAACAACCTCTAAGTAAATTAATGCTATTCAGCATTTTTTGTTGATAAAGCTGTGTATAATTTATCCAATGACACCGTACGATAAACTTTTGTCAAAAATCTTGCGTGGCACATCTGACGCTAACATAACTTTTACTGACCTATGTGCTTTGTTGACACATCTCGGATTTGAGGAAAGAATTCGAGGTAGTCACCATATTTTCACGCACGCAGATTTTTTGGAAATTATCAACTTGCAACCAACAGGGTCACAAGCAAAGATATATAAAGTTAAACAAGTACGAAACCTCATCCTGAAGTACCGCCTGGGAGGCAGCGATGATTAAATATGAAGTGATTATCTATTGGAGCACCGAAGATCAATCTTTCCTGGCGGAAGTACCGGAACTGCCTGGTTGTATGGCAGATGGGGCAACCTATCAGGAAGCATTGAAAAATGTGGAAGTGATTATTCAGGAATGGATTGATGCTGCACGCAAATTAGGGCGGAAAGTGCCAGAAACCAAAGGACGGTTAATGTATGCGTAATCGGTAGGGAGAAACATCTGGGCGAAAGCAATAGTTTTTGTAGGATGGGTTGACCGGTTGAGAAATTATTCTTTCTAAAAAATACTCTTTTACCAATATGAGCGTGCGGTCAACCCATCATTTTTTTAACCCGTGTCATGATGGGTAAAATGTACTTAAGAATGGCATTGACTTTTCCCTGGAAAATTGTCAATGAATGAGCATTTTACCCATCCTACAAAAAACCATATCTGATAACAACAAGTAAGGGCAGTTCAAATTTGAACTGCCCTTACTAATTCGTTGCTAAAAACTTAAGCCAGTTTCAACACTACGGTTTTGCCGCGCAGCGAATATTTGCCGCCGCTTTTCTGCAGCACCAGACGCACATGATTCTCAGAAACATCCACATAGGTGTGATCATTCTGAATATCAATGGCGCCGATAGATTTGCCGGGGATGCCGACTTCGCCAGCAATCGCCCCCACCACATCACTGGGACGAATGCCATGCTGGCCGCCAAGATTCAGGCGCAGGCGCACCATGCCAAGGTCAGCCCCACGCTTCGAGCGGCTGCCGGAGGCGGTGTTATTATCCCTGCCCCGGTCTTTGCCGAAGGCCCCCGTGGTTTGTTTTCCACGGTAACCATCCCGCTGGCCGTCACGGTTGCGTGTGATGGATGCAGGTTCAACCAGTTCAGCTACTGGAACAATGGATTCGCTGGAACGGGCCATTTTAATGGCGGCCGCGGCAACTTCCATGGGATTGAATCCGAACTCGGTTAGTTTCACCACCAGGGCGGCTTCGCGCTTAAAATTCCCGGCACTCATTTGCTCTGTCAATTTTTCGGCAAAGCGTTCATCACGCCGCTGCAGCATATCTTCGCGGGAAGGGAGAACATATTCGGCGATTTTCTGTTTGGAGTAATTCTCAATTTGTGACAACCGACCACGTTCGCGCGGGTTGATAAAAGTGATAGCATCACCTTTCTTGCCGGCGCGTCCGGTGCGTCCAATACGATGGATGTAATCATCGGTGTCTTCGGGCATGTCAAAATTGAATACATGTGAAACATCCTCAATATCCAATCCACGAGCGGCTACGTCAGTTGCAACCAGTATATTGATGACATGCTTTCGGAAGCGGTTGAGCACCCATTCGCGTTTGTCCTGGTTGAGGTCGCCGTGCAATGAACCGGTGGGATGACCCATGCGGTTCAATTCATCGGATAGTTCCTGGGCACGAGCTTTGGTGCGGGTGAAAATAAGTGCGCTTTTCACTTCTTCAGCTTCCAAAATGCGGGCTAAAACAGCCTGTTTGTTCTCATCACGAACACGGCAGAACTGCTGGGTGGTTTCGGGAACAGTGCGCTGCCCGGAGTTCACCGTAATTTCCAATGGATCGCTCAAATAGCGGTCAGCAAGTTTGCGGATAGGGGCCGGCAGAGTGGCAGAGAAGAGCGCGATCTGTCGTTCTTTGGGAATCTCTTTGAAAATGGTCTCGACATCATCAATGAAACCCATTTCGAGCATTTCATCAGCTTCATCCAGAACAACGTACTTCACCTGGCTGAGGTTGAGTAATTTTTTCCGGATCAAGTCCAGCAGCCGACCGGGGGTGCCAACAACAACATCTACACCGCGGTCGATTTGTCGAAGTTGCAGGCCATATGCCTGGCCGCCGTAGACAGTCATTACCCGCAAAGGAGTTTCCTGTGCCATCTGCCGGGTGGCTTCTGTCACCTGGATGGCCAGTTCACGCGTAGGGGCTAAAATAAGCGCCTGTGGGTGTTTTCCTCCGGCCTGCATTTTTTGCAGCATGGGAAAAACAAAGGCAGCGGTTTTACCGGTGCCGGTTTGAGCCTGACCGATGACGTTGCGGCCTTCCAGCAAAGCCGGTATGGCCGACAACTGGATGGGGGTAGGCTGGTCAAATCCCATTTGCTCCACCGCCTGTACAAATTGCGGAAGCAGACCGAGTTCTTCAAACTTTGATGCCATGAAACATTCTCCTAACGATTTACCGTCCAAAGCACACAGAAACACAGGTCCAACCCGGTAAACGTGCTGGCGGTAAAAACATATTGATTTGACGGGGCCAAATTGCGGGAGGCCCGTTACCAAATCCCAGGGAGATGCGCTATTTCAGGCATCCAGACTCAGCAGAACTTTATCTGCCGGCTGTCAGATGTATCCAATTATCACAATTGGATGTCCCAAATGCTCTTTGCTTCAGAGAAGTATTTGGGTCATCCTGTCGACGGCCAATGGCCGGAATAAGCTCAACAAAAAATCACCCGCGAAACACCACTTTTTGTTACCCAAAGAGCGCATCAAACAATAACCTTGTTATTATACTACCTTTTTATCCGAAATTGTGACCAATATTTCTGGGTCTTTGTGAACAGAGATATGTTCTATAGCAAAGCTCCCAATGTGACAACCAGCCGGTCAATTTGATCTGCGGTATGGGTAGCAAAAATCGCTATTCGAAGTGCGCCGCCGGGCGGTGTACTGGTGTAACCTCGGACATGTGGAACGGCGATTCCCCGTTCAAATAGTTGTTCCCGCAACCGTTCCGGGTTGTGCTTTTTGTGTTGTGGGAGGCAAAGAATCGGCACGGGCGTGTTTGGCAGATCCCAACCCAAACTATTGAGACCAGTTCGAGCTTGTTTTACATTAGCCCATAAGTTTTCCCGAAGTTGCGGGTTTTCGCGGGCAATGGATAACGCCTTAGCCGACGCCGCAGCCGTGACGATGGCCGGCGGGCTGGCGCCAGCGCAGATGCTGGAGTTTTTTTCCATGTGATCAATCCGTTTTGATGAACCGGTGATGATCCCGCCGTATCCACCAAATGCCTTGCTGAGCGTGCCAGATACCTGGCAGATGTCAGATTGAATATTGAAGTAATCCAGAATTCCGCGGCCATGAATACCTAGGGCTCCCATACCGTGTGCATCATCCAGATATATCCTTCCATTGTAGGTTTTTAGGATTTCCAAATATTCCGGCAGCGGTGCGATTTCTCCCGAAATTGGAAATACACCATCACTGACAACTACCGGGATTTCGCTGGGAAGTAGTTCCAGCTGGATTTTTTCAAGCAGGTTGCCAGAGTTGAGATGGCGGAATGGCGTTATGGGTTTATTGGCAGCAGTTGCAGCATCCCAAACACTGAAATGGGCATCAGAGTCGATAAAAAGATGATCTTTAGACGTTCCGTCCACCTGAAGCAAGACGGCCATCCCCATAAAGCCTGACGGAAGCAGCAGCGCTTTTTCTGAGTCAAAAGTTTTGCAGATTTCTTTTTCCAGCAAGGAATACACCGGATGTTCGCCATATCCGCCGCGTGAGGAGGCGGTTGAGAGTCCATAATGGAGGATGCAATCAAC